>CAZPMM010000140.1:0-5702 GCA_964587405.1 uncultured Rikenellaceae bacterium | reverse complement strand
ATTTTTAATGGAGACCCTTTGGCTTTATATGAAAATTCTGAATTTCTCAGAGATTTCAGAAAACAAATAGAAAGTAAAACAAAGGGTTGTGTACTAATGGAGGATCCGTCGTGGGTGAAAGATTTTGCTGAAAAACACAATGCTCTGAACACCTCGAACAGGCCAGAATACTTTGAAGAGCTGGCATCATCTCCTTCAGTGAACAGTCATGGCTCCTGTCCTGTTATACCTGAAAAAAGCCTTATCTACAGAATGGCAAAGAGAACAGCCTTTTTTGGAATGGGTGCCTATGGATGATTAAAATGAAAATGACTTTTGACAGTGTATTAGCCCTTGTGGTGCCGGCAGAAAGTAAATTACGTGAAGAGATCCGGCAGAAGACCAACAGTTATTTTGTAACAAATGTTATAAACCCGCCAGTCTCATACAACAGACTTTCTGAATTTGCAGATCGTCTGATTGCAGAAAATGGCTGGAATTCAGATTACAAAGCTTTTATCATGATCTGTTGCGGAAATGCCATTTGGCGACCTGTTGTCGGAACAATTCCCTACGACAGGAGAATGCTTTTATTGCCACAATGTCTTAAAAACAGTGATAAATGCAAAGCACAGGAAGATGAGTTCGGGCTGCTCTGCAACGAATGCGGAAGCTGCAGTATCTCAGGATTTATCCGGAAAGCCGAAGATCTTGGTTATGTTACAATTGTTGCCGAAGGTACAACAATAGCATCACGTCTGGCAGAAAGCAGAAAAGTCGATGCCATTATCGGAGTCGGATGCATGGAAACACTTCAGAAGATATTTAGTACAGTCAATAAATATTCTGTCCCTGCAATAGGAATACCACTTCTTACAAGCGGATGTGTCGACACTAAAGCAGATACCGGATGGATAAGTGAGGAGGTTAATTTCTATAATAACAGCAATGATTTCCACCTTATAAACCTGAATGAACTCAGGAAAAAAATTGCATCACTGTTTACACAGGAGAAAATAAACACACTGCTTGGTCTGAAAGACAATCCGACAGATAACATCCTGAGAGACATACTTCTTGCCGGAGGAAAAAGGATAAGACCTCTTCTTACAGCTCTCACCTGCCAGACCTTTAGCAAGAAACCGGACACTGACGTTCTTCAGCATCTTGCAATGTCAGTAGAATGTTTTCATAAAGCCTCCCTGGTACACGATGACATTGAAGATGATGATGATCACAGATATGGCAGAGAAACAGTCCATAAAAAGTACGGTATTCCTGTCGCAATAAATCTCGGCGATCTCCTTATCGGCACAGGTTACAAGCTTGTTTCGGAAAGCAACCTTGATCCTGTGCTTATTAAAGATTGTATAAGAATAATTTCCACCGGGCATATACTTATGTCAGAGGCACAGGGGACTGAGCTCATGGCAAGAAGGAATAATGAGATACTCAGTGTGAATGAAGTACTTAATATATTCCGGAAAAAAACAGCAGAAGCCTTTAAGGTTTCGCTTTTGACCGGTGCGCTGGCAGGGAGAGCTGACCTGGAATCAATCAGTATCCTTGACAAGTTTAGCTACATCATCGGAACCGCCTATCAGATAAAGGATGATCTTGAAGATATTACAGAACCGGGAGATGAGCATTTACTGAGAAACCCTTCGGTCGTAATCTCAGTTCTGGCTGAAAAGGCTGGAAACCCGGATAAGGAATGCATAAAAGATTCGGTTGAAAAAAATGATATCAATATGCTCAGGGAACTGATAAAGAAATACAACATTACAGAATATGTCGAAAGACTTATGAAAGAATACCTGTTAAGAATCGATTCCTCTCTTTCCGGATTACAGAATATTTCCTTAAAACTTGCCCTTCATGAGATTGTTGGAAAAACTTTCAGCCAATATCTTTAGAATTATTACAGGCAAGCAGCCTGTGATATTCCGGCAATTCAGTCCTGAAGTCGTTTTAAAACGATCGCTTGAAATTCTCGATGAGAATGCTGCCAACGGTTTTAAAACATATATTACAGGCAGTATTCATCACTCCGGTGGATTTGTTGACAAAGCCGGGAAACCGGATCTTTATTACACTCTCTTTGGAGTTTTCCTTGCTGAAGCTTTTGAGCTCAGGGATGTCTTAAAGGCAACAGCTGAATATGTTGAGCATGAGATAAGGAATACGGAACCTGTGGGTGTAAATCTTCACTGTGCCTCTATCCTGATCTCAAAGTATTCCTTTGATAAGAAACTTAAAAGAAATCTACAAAAAAAGATCAGGACAAATCTTGACCACGGACTTATAAAGCAACCGGTATACGGAATGTTTTTAACCCTGCTTGCATGTTATTATTCTGGTGATATTATGGGACTGTTGAAAGTAAGAAAACATCTTCATAATCTTTCCGGAAATGAAATATTACCGTCCACAGTTATTGCAGCTATGACAGTCCTTCAACATATTTTTGGCCAACCAACCGCTGATTTGATAAACAAGTTACATGATTTTTATGACAGCCGGGGCGGTTTCAGAGCTGTTAAAACAGCTCCGGTACCTGACCTTCTTTCTACAGCTGTTACATTATATGCTTATTATTTTACACAACAGGATCTGCGGACCATAAAACCTGATTGCCTTAGCTTTATTGACTCGCTTCATCATGAAGGCGGATTCGGAGCTAATATTCTTGATCCTGAACCTGATATTGAATACACATTTTACGGGATGCTGGCTCTCGGCTCACTTGCATGACAATATGGAAAAGAACATTATACAACAGAAATACAATGAACAGGCACGTCTTCTGATCTCTGAGATGAATTCTGAAGGATACTGGACCGGACGTTTATCAGGCAGCGCCCTTGCCACAGCAGTGGCTATTGTTGCTCTTAAAACAACTAAAACAGAGGGACTGCAACAAAGGATAATATCGGGTTATAACTGGCTTCTGAAAAACATTAATGATGACGGAGGGTACGGAGATACACCGGAATCCATAAGTAATGTAAGCACCACTCTTCTATGCTATTCTGCAATAAGTTATTGTATGATCAACGGGAATGGTATAAATACCCTGAACCGGATGGAAGAGTGGCTTAAAACAAAAGGAATTACTCTTGAACCAAAAAATATAACACTTTCCATACTGAAATTCTACGGAAAAGATCTCACCTTTTCAGTTCCTATCCTGTCAATGCTCCATCTTGCCGGTGTATTGCCGACATCATCGCTGAAAGAAATACCCCGGCTTCCATTTGAACTAACCCTTCTGCCTCAATCGCTTTACAGGTTTTTTAACCTGCGTGTAGTAAGCTATGCTCTGCCGGCACTGATCGGAGTTGGAATCTATCTGCATACAAAAAGGAAAAAGAATCCTTTAAGCATAATGTCTTACAGAAATATATTCATTAAGCCAGCAATCCGTAAACTTGAACGTCTTGTCCCTGAAAGCGGAGGATTCCTGGAGGCAATTCCGCTGACCGGCTTTGTTTCCATGTGTCTTGTTGCAAGTGGAAAAGCTGACAATAATACAGTTCAGAAAGGGACAGACTTCCTATGCAGCCAGCAAAGGGATGACGGATGCTGGCCAATCGATACCGATCTGTCGACATGGGTAACTACTCTGTCAGTAAAAGCCCTTGGAGTTGATCACGATAAATATCTTTCTGAAGAGGTGAAATACAGATTAAGAGAACACATTCTTGGTCTTCAATACAAAAATGTACATCCTTTTAATGGTGCAAAACCCGGAGGATGGGGCTGGACATGCTATTCAGGGTCTGTACCTGATGCTGATGACACTCCCGGTGCAATTCTTAGCCTCCATGAACTCTATTCCGGTACGAAAAGAGAAATTGATGCAGTCCTCTCAGGATGCAGGTGGCTTATTGGTATACAAAATTCCGACGGAGGATTTCCAACATTCTGCAAAGGCTGGGGGCGCCTGCCGTTTGACAAGAGTTGTGCTGACCTTACCGGTCATGCAATTCTGGCAATGATCAGGACTATTGATCGTCTTGAAAATTATATTGGCAAAAAAACAAAAGCAGATATTGAAAAAAGTATTTTTAAAGCAGCAGCTTATCTGGAAAAACATCAGTTACCAGATGGTTCCTGGACCCCTTTATGGTTTGGAAATCAAAAGACTGACGATATGACAAATCCTGTTTACGGAACTTCAAAAGTTTGTACATATCTGAACGATTGTCTGAAACTTAACAACATTGACAATTCATTGTTAACACGGCTGCTCAGAATGGTAAAAAAAGCACAGAGCTTTATTATCAGTCAGCAAAACAGTGATGGAAGCTGGGGAGGAAAGAAAGGCACTGAAGGGACAATCGAAGAAACTTCATTGGCAATTTGTGCACTGGCTGGAAAAACCCCCGATGTGTGTTCCAAAGGTATGGTATGGCTGGAAAAACAGAAAAATATCAAGTCCTCCCCTATCGGACTTTATTTTGCGCTGTTGTGGTATGATGAAAAACTGTATCCTTATATCTTTATGACAGAAGCATACAGAAGATTGTTAAACAGCAATAATTAATGAACTTCCTTAAACATTGGTTAAAACCGGCAAAAGAAACTCAGGAATCTGAACATGATTATTTACTACCTGGCAACAGACAAAAGTAAAATATACCGGCGTTTTACCTGTAAAAAGACTGACGGAAAATTATTAAATTGAACAAGGAAAAATACATTCTGATGAAATACTTAATATTGTTTTTCTTATTGTTTCCCCATGTGTCAGGTCTGGCTCAGGGGCAAATTAAAAATCTCTCTGAAAATGCAATAATAACAACCAACAGAAATAAAACCAGAGTTAGGACAAATGAAAATGGAGAACTATTAATAAATGTATCTCCAAAGGATCTCAGCAAATTTAAAACAAATGGCTTTGTTCGCTATGGTGACTTTGGTGCAAAGGGTGATGGAAAAACTGATGATATAGATGCAATTGCCGGCACCCATGTATTCGCAAACCAGCAAAACCTTTCAGTAAAGGCCAATGAAGGAGCTACATATTATATCAGCGGAAAGGACCGCACGGCAGTCATCCGGACAGACACCGATTTTGGAAATGCGACCTTTATAATTGATGATTCAGACGTCCAGAACCTTAATTCACATATATTCCTTGTCAGTTCAGACCATGTTCCTTTAAAACCTCAGGGTATATCATCCCTTAAGAGAAATCAGGAGAAACTTGATATATCCCTTCCGGGTATCTGCCTTATTACCGTAACCAATTCCAATGTAAAACGATATATCAGATTCGGGCCGAACCAGAACAACGGGTCCTCTCAGACAGATATATTTATTGTTGACAAACATGGCAGAGTGGATATGATGGCTCCTATAATATGGGATTTTGATCAGATAACTGATATCTCCGTACTCCCGATTGATGAAACAACTCTTACAATTACAGGCGGACGTTTCACCACCATTGCCAATAGTGCTGAATCAAAATACACATATTACAGCCGGGGTATAGAAATAAAGCGGTCAAACGTTATCGTGGACGGGCTGGAACACTTCATAACGGGCGAAGGAGACCACGGTGCTCCATATGGAGGCTTCATTAATATCAGTGAATGTTCTTATGTGACAGTCAGGAATACCCTGCTTACCGGACATAAAACCTACCGTACCATAGGGTCGGCAGGGGTTCCTGTCTCCATGGGAAGCTACGATATTAATGTTAACCGGGCTCT
>CAZPMM010000139.1:0-5717 GCA_964587405.1 uncultured Rikenellaceae bacterium | reverse complement strand
TGTTCTCGGCAAACACTTATGATATTGTACTTTGCGACATAAAGATGCAGAAAATGGATGGTATCGAGGTATTGGAGAAAATTAACGATATATCTACGGTAACTCCTGTTATCATGATATCGGGTCATGGAAATATAGATACGGCTGTGGAAGCCATAAAAAAGGGTGCATATGATTTCCTTGAGAAACCATTAGATCTGAACAGACTACTCATAACAATAAGAAATGCAACAGATAAATCTAAACTGATTACCCAGACACAGGTACTGAAGAATAAGGTAAGCAAGATGTTTGAAATAGTTGGTGAGTCAGAAGCTATCCGGAAAGTAAAAGAGATGATAGACAGGGTCGCACCAACTGAAGCCAGAGTACTTATCACAGGAGCAAACGGTACGGGGAAAGAGCTTGTTGCACATCAGTTACACGAAAAGAGCAACCGGGCAAGAGGGCCTTTTGTAGAGGTAAATTGTGCGGCAATTCCATCTGAACTTATTGAAAGTGAGTTATTTGGACATGAAAAAGGTTCATTTACCTCAGCAATAAAACAACGTATCGGGAAATTTGAACAGGCAAACGGAGGAACACTCTTTCTTGATGAAATAGGTGATATGAGTCTTTCAGCTCAGGCCAAAGTCCTCAGAGCTCTTCAGGAAAACAAAATATCCCGAGTAGGATCAGATAAGGATATCCAGGTAAACGTCAGGGTTATAACAGCTACAAATAAAAATATAAAGAAGGAAATTGAAAACAATACTTTCAGAGAAGATCTTTATCACCGTCTGAGCGTGATATTAATACACGTTCCGACGCTTAACGAAAGGGAAGAGGATATCCCTCTGCTTGCCGACCATTTCAATACTATGATCTGTAAGGAGTATGGAATGAGCAAAAAAGTAATAAGGAAAGATGCAATACAGGAACTCCAGAAAATAGAATGGACCGGTAACATAAGGGAATTCAGAAATGTCCTTGAAAGACTGATAATCTTGTGTAAGGATGAAATAAGTGGAGAAGATGTAAGAGCTTATGCACGCCCTGTTTCCGGCGGAAATGCCTGAAAATAAAATTCCGGTTTTATCTCTGCCTTATCGTCCGGATAATAAATACCGGTAAAAGCATTATTATCCGGCTACCAATGTAATCTTTCCGGACGGCATTCATTCAGTCTGATCAGCCTTTCCTTTTTATTTTCAGCTTTTGCCCTATCTGTATCTTCTGTGGATCAGAAATATTATTAAGCGACAGAACATCAGATATAGTGACGTTTTCATACTTTCTAACAATATCCCATAATGTATCTCCATACCGAACGGTATGTGTAATATATTCTTCATCAGACTCATCGGGCATAAAGACAGGTGATGACTGAGCCTGTAGCTGCACAGTCTTCCCTATCATTGCCTGCTTCTCTGCAAATGTCATTTTATCAACTTTTGCATAAGTATCAGCTTTAGAAGGGTCGACGAATATAGCAAGTTTCTGTCCTATACGAATAGTATTACGGTAGATATTGTTCCAGTATCTGAGATCCGACAGGCCGACACGATACCATTCGGAAATGAATCCGAGGTTATCTCCTTCCTTAACCGTATAAATGAGCTTTGTTTTTCCCTTTATATCAGGAACTGAGTAAGTTGATCTTGACGGTTCTGCCATACTGATATTCTTGCTCAGATATACTTCAGGCTTATAACCTCTTATAGTATCATTCAGATCGATAAAATCACTAAGATGGTTCATTGGAAGTGTTATAGCCATAGGCTTAGTCAGACCGGGAACAAGTCCGGTCTTGTATTGGGGGTTTAGTGCACGTAATTCATCGGAAGGTATCTTCATCACTTCAGAAATCTGTACGAGATGAATATCCTTATTAACCATTATTGTATCGGTTGACAATGGGAAATTAATGGGTAGTGGCCTGATATTGTGAAGGTCGTAATAATTAACGGCATAAGTTGCCGCAATATAACCCGGAATATAGCCTCTTGTTTCGCGGGGTAGCCTGTAATAAATATCCCAGTAATCTTTTTTGTTACCCGACCTCCTGATTGCCTTATTAACATTTCCGGGGCCGCAGTTATAGGCAGCAATCACAAGTATCCAGTCTTTATAAATATTGTAAAGGTCCTTCATATATTTAGCTGCAGCATGTGTAGCCTTTACCGGATCTCTTCGTTCATCAACAATTGAATTTATTGTAAGACCATATAAACGACCTGTGCTGTACATAAACTGCCATAATCCCGTTGCACCCGCTCTGGATACCGCAGACGGATTCAAAGCAGATTCAATAATTGCCATATACTTAAGTTCGACAGGAATCCCATAGGAATCAAAAATATCCTCAATCATTGGGAAATAATAATCTTTTAACCCAAGAATTGCACTGAACAGCTCCCTTTTCTTAACAGTATAAACATGAATGTGATTCCTTATAATACTGTTATACCGGATCTTTATGATTGTATTCAGTCTTGCGATCCTGTCGACATAAACGGTATCTGAAAACATTATCCCCCCTGTTGTATCATTGGAAAACAACCCTGGATTAGCTGCCAGAGCATTCCTGACATACCAGGTGCTGACCAGGCTGTCGAGATCAGCAGCGATCTTTTCGTAAGAGTTCTCTGATTTTAAAATAATAGTATCATTTACAGCTAACACAGTGCTTGTTATCAAAACAGTCAAAGAAATAATTGTAACAATTTTCTTAATTCGCATCATTCTTTCATTTAGTTAAAAATTCAATTTCAGCCCCACATTCACTCCTAATCCGGCATAACCTGCCTGTGGAGGCGGTACCGGCGTTACCTGCAGATCGAGGTTATTACTTATATCGTAATTGAACAAACTTGCATCCACATTTGCATCCAAAATAGTAATAAGGTACCAGGCAGCAAAAGCTATGTATGACAGATCACGGTATTTTTTAAAATAGTCTACCTGCCTAAGCATTCTGTCGGTATACCATGATGCTGCAGAAGGATCATATGAATGGGGATAAAGAACCGGATCATAAGTAGAAGGATCTGCATTTTTAATAAGTTTCAGATATGAATCCGTCTGTGGTATCTCATCTGTAAAATCCTGGTAAGCTTTCATGAATTTGTTATAATTTTTTGAATTATAACTAATTGCAAAAACCACTCCCCCAAATCCTGCATATACAAAGGGCATTTTCCAGTATTTCCTGTTATACACCTGCCCCAGTCCAGGTAAGGCAACAGCCAGCATTGTTGCTCTCATCGGATCAGCTTTAAACACCTTTTGTGCTTTACCGTTAAAAGAAATAGTATCCTGTGCAGTTATTTTACCGGCAGGTAAACTCAGGAATAAAACAGTGAAAAGAAGTATGTACAATTGCGCCTTCATTTAATAAAAACTGTAAGTATCAGTATAACGGCGCAATAAAGATAAATATTTTCAGCCTTTCAGACGATCAAAGAGGCCTAAAATGCGTTCCATCTCCTCTGAATTGTCGAAAGGGATAACTATTTTACCTTTCCCCAGTTCGTTAATTCTGAAATTTACATTTACTGAAAATATCTTATTCAGATGATCTGTAAGCTGAGCAAAATCCTGATTAAGTTGTTTCTTTCTTTTAATCTTTCCCGGATCTTTCGCTGTTTCGTTCTGAAGCTGTCTGACCAGCTCTTCACTCTGTCTTACAGATAGTTCACCATCAATTATTTTGTAATAAACATTTATCTGTTTTTTCGGATCCTCTATGTTCACAAGGGTTTTGGCATGTCCCATTGTTACGCATTTATTGCGTATACCAAGCTGTATCTCTGCGGGAAGTTTAAGCAGCCTGAGGTAATTTGCAACGGTTGATCTCTGTTTTCCCACCCTTTCACTGAGTTGTTCCTGTGTAAGTCTGCACTCTTCGATAAGTCGCTGAAAACTAATGGCCACTTCAACCGGATCGAGGTCTTCACGCTGAATGTTCTCAACAAGTGCAAGTTCAAGCATTGCCTGATCATCAGCTGTTCTGATATATGCCGGAACATGAGTCAATCCGGCAAGTCTTGAAGCTCGGAGACGCCTTTCTCCTGCAATAAGCTGATATCTTCCATTATCTGTTTCCCTTACCGTAAGAGGCTGAACAATACCAAGTTTTCTTATAGAAGCGGCAAGTTCCTCAAGTGCCTGCTCATCAAAACTGCTCCTCGGCTGAAATGGATTACCGTCAATCAGTTCGATGGAAATATCCTTGTTTGCTTCAACCTTCATTTCAAGGACCTCTTTTTCAACACCTTCTATTAATGCACCCAATCCTCTTCCCAATGCATTCTTTTTTGCCATATCCGTAGTTTTTAATGATAACTATTTATCACTGTACCCGCTGTTTAACTCTTGCTTCCTCTTTCTCCAGCAACTCTTTTGCCAGATTAAGGTAATTGACAGTACCTCTTGAATCAGCATCATAGAGAATTGCAGGCTGACCGAAGCTGGGTGCTTCAGAAAGTTTAACATTCCTCTGGATTATTGTTTTGAAAACCATCTGCTGAAAATGCTTGTTCACTTCATCAGCAACCTGATTGGATAATCTTAACCTTGCATCATACATGGTAAGCAGAAATCCCTCAATTTCCAAACTGGTATTCAGATTGTTCTGAATGATCTTTATTGTATTCAGAAGTTTTCCCAGACCTTCCAGAGCGAAATATTCACACTGAACAGGAATAATAACTGAATGGGAGGCCGTAAGAGCATTAACAGTAAGCAGGCCAAGCGATGGCGAACAATCAATAAATATAAAATCATAATCGTTTTCGATCTTAGTGACAACAGCTTTGAGGATCTTTTCCCTGTCAGGCCTGTCAAGCATCTCAATCTCCGCTCCCACCAGATCAATATTTGAAGGCATCAGTGACAGATTCTCAACCTGACACCCGAGTATTGCTTCCCCGGGCTCTTTCCCGTCAATAAGACAATCATAGATCGTGCTTCTCATCTGACGTGTATCTATACCAATTCCTGAAGTCGCATTGGCCTGCGGATCAGCATCAATAATCAGAACTCTCTTCTCAAGAGCAGCCAGACTCGCAGCCAGGTTTATTGCTGTCGTTGTCTTGCCCACACCACCCTTTTGGTTAGCTATTGCAATTATCCTTCCCATCTAATTTCCTTAATGGTTTAACAGTTATAAATTGAGCTTCAAAGTTACTATTAATGAACCACTGCTCCGGTAACCCAAAGATGTAATTGTAAACATTTTTTCTGGGGTTTTCAACATCTTATTAACAATAAAATTTCCCGGCAAACTCGCAAATTGCTGATATTTCATTACTTATATAACAGATGGATCATCCTTATTTTCTCATTATAACAACAGTTCTTTAAATATTGATATAATTATTTGAAAATAAATTAAATAGTTAATAAATGATGGTGGAATGCTTTAGCTTATTTAATAAGTTTAATTTTAAATATATTATGATTTCAACTGCACAACGCGTTACTGATTTACTGAAATAATATCATCTTTACACTAAATAAAATAATCATGGCAAAAAACCGCAGACAGGAAGAATGGTTTGTAATAGTCAATCCCAATGCCGGGAACAGGAAGGGGAAAAAAGACTGGGAAAGAATCTCGGAACTGTTTTGCAGGGAAAACATCCCGATTGTACCGGTATTTACTTTAAGGAAAGGACATGCAATTGAATATACCCGTGAAGCTATTGAAAGCGGGTTCCGGAAGTTCATCTCGG
>CAZPMM010000138.1:0-5733 GCA_964587405.1 uncultured Rikenellaceae bacterium | reverse complement strand
CTGGTTGAAGCCGGATGCAATGATTGCGGTCATTGTATTGCTGTATGCCCGGTAAACGCGATCATAAATACCAGGGTTGACATGAACGGATATACCGAAATGACTGATCCCGGAATTTTCTATGAAAATTTCACACATCTGGTCAGAAACAGGAGAAGTATCAGAAACTACCGGAAAGAGCCTTTGAAACAGGAACATATTGACAAATTAATGGATGTTGTCAGATATATTCCTACAGGATCAAACAAGCAATTGCTTAAATATAAATTCATCACAGACGAAAAGACACTGCTTGAAATAAAAACTGCAATGGCGGAAAAAATGAGAATGATTTTGAAACTGTCAGCAAGTTTTCCCTTCAGATATTTTGTCAGAGACAGGAGTAAAAGCAGTGCTTCAAGACTGGTACGGCTTTTTTTTGAAGAAGGTGTTGATACGTTTCTCAGAGGTGCACCCTGTCTTCTGGTGATCTATACTGAAGGCAGGTATTTCCGCATACCACAGTGGGATGCCGGAATTGCCAGCAACACAATTGACCTTGCAGCCCAGACCCTCGGTGTCGGAACACTTATGAACGGATTTTTTACCGAACTCTCGAACAGATTTAAATCGATAAGAAAACTTGCCCGGCTGAACAACAAGGAAAGAGTTCTCACTGCTGTATGCCTGGGTTATCCTTCTGTCAGATATAAGAAAACTGTTTACCGGAGACCTCTTGATATAAAGATTTTATAAAAAAGATGCTTATCTGTTAAATAAATTGCCATGAACCGGTTGTCACAGGAAGAAATTGACAAAATACTTGCAGATATTCAATCGAAGGAAAAATCCTCCGACCTGGGATATTTTTCAAAACCCTTTCGTGTTTTTCATGGCGAAAGGGCTCTTTTCATCAAATTATATTATCCCGTCAGGAGTCAGAAATATGTCTCACATATCATTGATATTCACAATGAATATGTAAAGGAGTTGAAGCATGCCGGACTGAGTATACCGGAAACCATAATATTGAAGAGAATTACAGAAAAGAAACATCAGCTGGTCATTATCCAGGATGCATTCAGGGATGATGAACTGTTAAGGAATCATATTATAAGGGGAAACATTGAGGAGGTTAAAAGACTTTGCACAATGGTTTTTGATGAAATGCTCCGGTTCAGGGAAAACAGGAATAAAAATATTGATATCGGATTTCATCCCACATTAAGGAACTATTGTGTTCATGATAACAAATTATGGTTCTTTGATACCTTTCCTCCGATGCTGATGGGACAGAAGAGTTTGAACAGACTTATGATTAAAATGTCACCTTTCGGCGGACTTTTGAAAAAGATAATTCCCTCCAGTATGATGAATAAAGTAACAGATGAATACTATAATCTGGACACTATGTTCACAGGGATTGTCGGAAGCTGTTGCAGATTAAGACCCGATGATTCGGAAAAGATCCTCAGCTTCAGCAGGGAATATGTCAACAAGTCTGTCCGGATAACGGAAAAGGAAAAAGAAGATATACTGAGACTGCTGAACAAACCTCCTCAGTTATCAAAAATCTGGATCCTCATCAGGAAATTGTCAGGTAAGACGGGCAAACCTAATATTATTATCAGTACCCCCATCTCCGCATAACTGCGAGGTTCTCTCTCATACAATCCATGGGTTCTTTTCCCTGGTATGATTCCTGTTCAATGATATATACCTGTGTACCACCTATTCTGGTTGCCAGTTTCGTTACTTTTTTCGCGTTCACAATACCTTCTCCGAGTATACAACTCTCGTATTGTCCATTACCGCCTGAAGCTTTTATTTCATCTTTCACGTGGATATTTTCAAACCTTCCGGGATACTGTTTTACAACATCGAGAGCGACAGCGCCTCCATTATAGAGGTTACCGATATCAAGCTGAACTACTACAAGTTCAGGATCTATGCTTTTCATCATTATGTCGAACAGTTTTTCGTTGTTGAGCTTTTCGCTAAACTCAAAATCATGATTATGATAACCGAATTTCATTCCCTGTTTTTTACATAATTCCCCACACTTATTAAAAACATCCATATATCTTTTGAAATTGTCGTAATTATTGCGCATACTGTTATCCATTGATGGGCTTACAACATATTTTTGTCCCAGCACTGCTGCATCATCAACTGTATATTTCCAGCTGTCGGAAAAATCTTTTTTCGATTCATCCCAGTGTTGCCGGTCCATTACGGTGTGACCACTGATCATTTTCAGACCAAGATCGTCAAGCACTTTTCTGAATTCAGATGGGGTGTAACCGTAAAATTTGCGATCAACATAGTTGGCATGTTCAACATACACGTATCCCATCTCAGCAAGTTTTCTGAGAGATCCAAGAGGATCTTTGGTCATGTCGGCACGGATTGAATAGAGCTGTAAGCCGACAATACCTTTTTTCTTCGGCGCCCCATAGACCCGTTGCCTTAAAAGAGCCGTGCCGGCAAGAGCAATTGCACCTGTTTTGATAAATGTTCTTCTGTCTGTTCTCATGGCGAATTATAGATTTAATTTTTTATATATCAATATTTTATTTTAAAATCAATATAGTTTACGGGTGTAAATGTATCAACAGTAACCGATTCTACATAACCCCGCCATCCCCTGCACCATTCCATGTATTCATTAAGTTTTTCCCTGAAGCCTTCAGCTTCAATATAGACACTGCCATCCGGCATATTTTCAACATAACCTGTAATACCATTGTTCCTTGCTTCCCTCGCGGCATTCCACCTGAATCCTACTCCCTGGACAAACCCACGGATCCGGATCTTATATAAGACTTTACTCTCCATCAGGAAAATCCGGCATATTATAATACCATAAATTTACAATAATTTTATTTTCTGACGAACTTCTGTTTCAGATTGAAATTCCTGTTATATACATTTATAATATAAATACCCAGCGGGTAATTATTCATATAAATGATGGTCTGATAACGGCAATCGCTTAATTCTTTAATAATTTTGCCGGTATAACTGTAAATGCGAATATTGTATACTTCATCCGTACTGAGTGCAGTATTAATGATACCGTCAGTGAGAGTTGGCCAGATCAATACATTCGGAGATGCTGTATTTATTTCATCCCTGACATACAGATATGCTTTTCCGCTCAGTTCCGTACCACAGCTACCTTTAACAACAACCTGATAAAGTCCGATGTCGGAAGCATTCACATCAGGCAGATCAAGATCCGGTTCATTTAAATTCTGTACATTTACGTTGTTCTTCAACCACTGATAATTCAGTTCATGTCCGTCGGCAGCAACCTCCAGTTTTGCATAACTTCCGCGATTGATTATAATATCCTCTGAAAATGAATTAATACGTGTCTGTGGATGAACAGTAATATTTACATCAGGTGACCAGATCGTTCCGCATGAACCGGAGATCATACATCTGTATATTCCTGAATTTGATGTAACAGAGCCGGTAATTTTATATATCCCCGTATCTGATATGTTTGTAAGTACTCCGTCCTTATAACGGTAGAATTGAAGGTCATGGCCTTCAGCCGTAATACTCAGGTCGATGGTTTGCCCGGCGCAAAGCACCTTGTCATCTGGCCGGGTAATTATTCGTGTTTTCTGAACTACTTCCACGCCAAGCCGTGACCATTCGGATAAGGTGTTGTTTCTTTTCACTCTCAGTTTGATTTTAGCAGGACCAAGGTATTGAGTATCCCATACAGCTGTTGCTGAATTCCCTGTACCGGATATTATCCCGGCTTCTACGGGAAAAAGTTCCCATTGGTATTCTGTGGCTCCGGTAACCGGTTCTGTAATATATTGGCTGAAAGTGGTACCCTGGCAAATAATGGTCTCACCCTGAGGTATGGGAGGAGTAAATTCAATAATTCCGGTTTTGATTCTTATCCAAGATTCATAGTCGGATATTCTGGTATAGGCGCTGTAGGTATCACAATCCTCGCTTCCCCAGCTTGTTATTCCGGCAAGACGGTATTCTCCAGACACCGGGACAACCAGCGGGCCACCGCTGTCGCCGTTACAAGCATCACGGGTTGCATCATTATATCCTGCCATTATAACATTATCAGAAATGCTCCGCCAGACAGTTGATGCCTGTTCCCTTGAAACTATCGGAAGCTGTACCTTTTGCAGTTTATAAGGGAGCTCTTCCGGAGAAAGATTTGTAAGCCCCCAGCCTGTCACCCAGGATATTACACCAGGGTCTGTGGCGCCTTCCCTTGCATCATCTTTCGTTACAAGCTTTATCGGACGTGCATTGGGAACATCAACAGGATCCTTCAGCTTCAGAAGGGCAATATCATTGTCCAGAGTCTTGCTGTTATAATCTTCATGAAGGATAAACTCACTGATCTGATACCTTTTTCCCTCACTGGCATTGTATGGATTTGTCGCTCCGGCTGTTATAAACATTTCTGATACGGGGACAGAGCTTCCATCCTCATTCTCTGTACAATGAGCCGCAGTGATTATCCAGTTCCCGGCAATTATTGATCCCCCGCACATCAAATTGCCAGATTCATAATATACCTGCCAGGGAAAATCAGCTATTGAGGCATCTGTGCCACCGATTATCTTACTCAGGCTCTTCTTTACTCCCGTATAAAATGGTAAAAAGCGATCTCCCGGCTTATCATCCGGTTTGACAGACAGGATTGGTTCTCCGCTAATATGAAGTGTCATGAGTGTACTATCCTGTTCCCGGGTATCCGGAATATATACCTGAAGTAAATAACGATGCTCCGCTTCAAGGCCAAAAAATACCGAATCCTGCCCGGCAAAATCATTCCCCGGTATAACAAGCCTATACTGACCATCAAGTATCTGCCACTCGGTTATACAAGATTCCTTAGCCCTGACCACAAGAATATCTACTTTTTGAGACAATCCGGTGATTGAAAATAAAACAAGAAAGACTGTCAGCAATACGTATTTTACCCGTAAATAACTCATCTATAATTCATTTTACTCCCGGCAACCCGATGTAACGTAAGGGATTCTGTTTATTCTGCAAATATCATGCAATATTAATGGAATACTTTAAGTGTTATAATCCATTTGTTAGACAAACTTTCTGTACTGATTATTCAGACTTAAATATTATATAGTATATTTAAATATTTCAATTAAACCATTTCGATCATATGAACCGACGAGAATTCAGTAAAACAGCAGCAGCAGGAACGATGGGTATAGGTATATCACCCCTCATCCTGCCAGATTCCGGATGGAAAGGTGCCAATGACAGGTTAAATATTGCGGTGATAGGCATACGTGCCCAGGGACAGGCTCATATTGCAGAATATTCGAAACTCCCGAACGTTTCTGTGGCAGCAATTTGTGATGTTGACAGCAATCTTTTCCCTGAAAGGGTAAAGAAATATTACACGGATAAAGGATTGCCTGCTCCTAAGCTCTTCACCGATCTGAGAAAGATGTACGAAGACAAGGACATTGATGCGGTTTCGATAGTCACACCAAACCACTGGCATGCTTTAGCGGCTATCTGGGCGCTTCAGGCAGGCAAACATGTTTCGGTTGAAAAACCCTGCTGCCATAATTTCTTCGAAGGCAGAAAACTTGTTGAAGCTGCTGAAAAATATAAGCTTATTGTTCAGGACGGAGCAGAGCAGAGAAGCAATCCATGTGCCCATTCCATGGCTGAATTTCTGCACTCCGGGAAGCTTGGTGAAGTATACATGGCAAAGGGATTATGCTA
>CAZPMM010000137.1:0-5748 GCA_964587405.1 uncultured Rikenellaceae bacterium | reverse complement strand
AACCGCATTCAATCCTCTCATGATCTATGGCGATTCAGGTCTAGGCAAAACCCATCTTGCCCAGGCTATTGGAATACTTGTAAAGGAAAAACATCCTGACAAAACAGTTCTTTATGTCAATGCCAATAAATTCCAGACACAATTTGTTGAGTCTGTTAAGAATAATAACAAAAATGATTTTCTTCATTTTTATCAGATGATCGATGTACTGATCCTTGATGATGTTCATGAATTTGCAGGAAAGGAAAAAACACAGGATACCTTTTTCCATATTTTCAATCATCTGCATCAGTCAGGCAAACAACTGATACTCACATGTGATAAACCTCCTGTAGATCTGCAGGGCATGGAACAGAGACTACTATCGAGATTCAAATGGGGTCTGCAGGCCGATCTTCAAAGACCTGATTACGAAACCAGGCTTGCTATATTGAAGAAGAAAGCATATAATGACGGTATTGAACTTCCTGACGAAATATTTGAATACCTTGCTGCCAATATTTCAAATAATATCCGCGAACTTGAAGCCGTACTCATATCACTTTACGCACAGTCAACTCTTAACCATAAAGAAATAACCCTCGACCTGGCACGTATGATGGTTGAAAAACTTGTTAGTACCACCAAAAAAGAGATTACAATTGATTATATACAGAAAATAGTATGTGAATACTATAAAATACCTATCGATCTCATTCAGGGAAAAACCAGAAAGAGGGAAATAGTGCAGGCACGTCAGGTTTCGATGTACTTCTCAAAGAATCTTACAAAAGCTTCACTGGCCAGCATTGGCTCTCATATAGGAGGTAAGGACCATGCTACCGTACTGCATGCCTGTAAGACCGTAAATAATCTTATTGACACTGATAAACATTTCAGAAGTCAGATCAATGAAATTGAAAAGAAACTTAAAGTTTAAAAGATGAATAAAAAACATTTCTCAAATAAATTTTATGAGAAATACGGGAACAGGAATGAAAAGCCTGTTCTTTTTTTCTCTCCCGGCAGGGTAAATCTTATCGGTGAACATACCGACTATAATGGTGGATATGTTTTCCCTTGTGCCCTTAACTACGGAACTTATCTTCTTGTCAGAAAAACCGGAGATACAAAGCTTAAGTTCTGCACACTCAATTTCAACCACTCTGAGGAAGCAGTCATTGACGGATTATTCATCAACAAGGGTAAAACATGGATCAATTATCCTCTTGGAGTTATTAATGAATTTTTAAAAAGAGGTAAAGTGATAACAGGGATGGAACTTCTTTATTATGGTGATGTTCCGAACGGAGCAGGCCTCTCCTCTTCAGCATCAATTGAAATGGTGACTGCTGTTGCTCTTAATGAACTTTTTGAAGCAGGATTCGGCACTCTTGACCTTGTCAAAATGTGTCAGAAAGCTGAAAATGAATTTGTAGGAATGAATTGTGGTATTATGGACCAGTTCTCAGTAGGATTCGGGAAAAAAAACCATGCAATTTTCCTCAACTGTGATAATCTTGATTTCGAAAATATACCGCTTATACTGAATGACTACTCACTGATAATTACAAATACAAACAAAATACGCGGATTAACCGATTCAAAATATAATGAAAGAAGAGCAGAATGTGAGAAGGCAGTAGAACTGTTGCAGACATACAGGACCATAAGAAACCTTAGTGAACTGAGCACAGCAGATTTGCCGGAACTGGAAAAATATATCCCGGATCCTGTTGTCAGGAAAAGGGCAAAACATGTAATAAGTGAAAACGATCGTGTTCTTGAAGCCGTGAAAGTACTGAAAGAAAATAATCTTATCAGGTTCGGAGAACTCATGAACCTTTCTCACGATTCACTTAAAGATGACTATGAAGTAACAGGTTTCGAACTGGATACTCTGGTTTATGAAGGAAGAAATCTTCCGGGTGTAATAGGCACCAGAATGACCGGAGCCGGATTCGGTGGTTGTACAGTTTCAATTGTTGAGACAAAAAATATCAAGAATTTCATGGCAAAGCTTGCAAAGGCTTATACTAAAAAGACCGGACTAATTCCTGATTTTTACCAGCCTGAAATAGGTAATGGAGCTTCAAAACTATCATTCTGACGAACAGAGATATGTATTATAATATGTATTAAAAAACGTATTATAATACGTTTTAATTTGTAGTTTATTTCCCGGGTCTGAACTTTCTTTTATCAATATCTTTTACACATCTGAAACCTACTGTCTCACTGCGGTCAAAGCCCTGAGATACAAGTAGCATAATTTGTGTTCGGTCAAGGGGCTGGGGTCCTCCCTGAATGTAGCACCAGCCTGACTCAGGCTTATAATAGCTGCCTCCTCTTATAACAATAAAATAATTTGTCCCGTTGAAATACATGTCATTTGTCATCTGCCACACATTACCCACCATATCCATTACTTTATAAGGACTTTGACCTTTTGCAAAGGCATCAACCGGGGTGGGTCTGTCAAAGGCATTATTACAGTTTGTTGCATGGAATTCATTACCCCATGGCCATTTACGCATATCAGTCCCCTGTGCTGCCAGTTGCCATTCACATTCAGTAGGAAGTCTTTTCCCTGCCCATTTGGCATAAGCTGCAGCATCCTCGTAACTGATATAAACAACCGGGTATCTGTCCTGTCCATGCCGGTAAATTCCCGAAGACCAATGTCTCAGATACCGTGTGGTATCTGCCGGCCGGTAACCTGTTTTCATGACAAAATCATAATACTGTTCATTTGTAACAGGATATCTGTCTATCAGAAAACTATCAACAATCATATTATTTTTATTGATTTCCGGATATGGTATGAATTCTTCAGATGAAGTTACCCTGAAAGAAAAAGTGGTACCTGGTACCAACTCCATACCTGAAGGTATTGTCAGAGCCTCCGGAGAATGTGTTACCCTGCTTATCAGCCAGGGTCTGCCACCTTTGATCCTGACAACATTCTCATCTTTAAGAATACCATCTTCTGTAAGCTGAACGACAACCTTCCCTTCAAAATTCCCAAACAGATTCTGAACGCTAACAACAGTGTCACTCTTGATATACAGTTCTGTTTTTTCCGTTTTATATGAAGGATTTCCTTTCCAAATCATAACCTTTCCTTTCCCCAGTGTCCTGATAATAAGGGAATCGCCACCTTTAAGTTCGGATCTCAAAATATCAGGAAATACTGCAATGCAATCAACAGATCCTTCCCTTCTGCTTCCTGTCCAAGCCGATGGCCATCCATCTGCTCGGACATTAATCAGTAATTTGCCGTTTACTTTTTCAGGAACAAGGTTCTCGTGATTCCATAGTGACACATAATGGTATCCATTCTGATCCGGAACATTAAACAGATTACCTGAATAACCCTCCGGACGAAGATTCAGTATTGTATAGATCGTTTTATCCGCAGACGACCACCTGTTAACAAATATATTATCCGAAGTCGTTTCAATCAGAGGGGTCCAGTTCGGATTATGGAAGACATCTGTATTCTGCCTTAACAGGAATGTCGTTCGTGCAAGATATTTCTTATCAGTGTTATAATCCTCATTTCTGCCACCCGGATGAAACATATTAAGCTCAGTACCGTAACCGTTGAAAAAAGAAACTGCAACTTCGCGATGGATAATGTCTTCTCCGACATCGCATACCCTGAAGATCGCAAAATCAGGTTTTATCAGTTTATTGAGATTTAATTCAGGACTTAAAAAAATTGCATTATGTACTCTTCCTGATACAATTCCCTGCATATCTTTAACAACCGCCATTCCTTCGGAATACATTACCACACCTTTTTTTACACTGTCGGCAGCTGACTGTAACAAACGGCTTGAGTTACCGCTGATATCAAGTATAACACCGTCTGCATCAGTTTCTTTTATTATTGAGGCCATTCCCTTGTAATGATCCTCTTTCCCTGTGCTTAAATACCAGGGATTATAAGCTATAAAGAACCTGGTTCCATAATTACGGCCAAGTCTGACAAAATTTCTGAGTTGACTTATTCCCCCGGGAAGAGCCCTGTACATATCCCACTGGTTACTCTTATCGAGCCCGAGCCTGGGCCATGTTGGCCATAATCCATATACATCAACCTTACCAAATTCACTGATACTTTGCTTCAGAAATTCAGGATATTTATATTTTCCTGTTAGTCTGTCAAAAAACTCCCTGTCCCATGCCATCTGAAAAATGATAAGATAGCTGTCTCTTATCCAGGCAAGATCGTTCCGCTTGTACAATGAATTATCAAAACTATCAAGATCAAATAAATATTTATCCCTGAACATAAGCCGTATGCCTTCCTGCCATTCTCCTTTATAAAGACCGGTATACATTGTATAACGAACAGCTGAACCCGGAGGCAGAATAGTTTCATATCTTTTCATCAGTGCTTTAGTAATACCTGTTCTTCTTGACACGGCACAAACGGAATAATCACCTGCAGAAAATGATGAATACCCAAGTTCCCATGCATTGTCAGGAAGGATGACACCCACAGGTCTGAGTCCCGGTCTGAATAAATATGCCCTGGCAATGCCGGGAGGCCCGAAACCGGTAATATATACTGAAGACCTGTCTTCACCGTACGGAACCACATTACTGATCGTCACAGTATCACTTCCGGTATTTGTAAATGTAATACCGCAAACCCATCCCTGAACTGAAGAATCAGGAAGACTGAAAGTAATTTTCAGTTTATTATTAATAATCTGGGAAAATACAGAATCGTTTTTTACTGCTGGCTTATCAGCCGATGTATAATAATGTCCGTTAAACTGAAAACTGAATAACGGCCGGGGAATATCCGGATTAAGAATTGTACTGTCAGATAAATAGATCCTGCCGGTTATAAGACCCTTGGTCGCATCAATCCCTATTTGGTCAATCTGCTGAGCATGAAGCTCTTGAATGGCGATAAGAAATATTAACGGTAACAGTTGGAAAGATCTCTGCAGATATAATGAATATTTCGTAAAACATTTCAACATTTTAAAAACCTGAATAAGCATAGTTAAACAGCTAATTGTCAAATATAAAATTAACCATTAATATAATTGAATAATAACATAACACTTTAAAAAAAAATTGTTTTTAATTATTTATGGAGTAAAAAAATTTTTGTTTTGTAAATTAATTAGTTGTATTTTTATGCATCTTTCCTGATTCAGATAAAAGGATGCAAAGTATAGTAAAATTAGTCAGGTATTTTTTATTATTTAGTACAATTGCGATTTTAGCAAGTTGTGTTCCTTCGAAGCAAAATCCATATTATAAGAAGAGAGCCGAAGCATCGAAGGTAAATACTACGCAACTGGGCAGATACAGATATTATTTCTCCTCTGGTTATCAGAAGAAGCTGCTTAAAAGCTATAAGCTTAAAAGCAATAAAAAGAGAAAGTTTTAAACTTAGTAATCGCATACAAAAGTCAGCCCGTCATATGCAAGAGAAATGCCGGATGGTAGTTCTTTGTTTACTTCATGATGGAGTCCCATCTGATGACTGATATGTGTAATATATGCTTTCCGGGGTGAAATTTCCCTGATAAAATCAAGGGCTTCGCGTAAGCTGAAATGTGATATATGCTTTTCTTTACGCAAAGCGTTTATTACCAGATACTTTACTCCAAAAAGCTTCTCCTTGCTTTCCTGCGGAATATAGTTCGCATCGGTTATATAGGCAAAATCCCCTACCCTGAATCCATAAATTTCGAGATGCAGATGTCTTACTCTGACCGGAATGAGTTCGATGCTTTT
>CAZPMM010000136.1:0-5750 GCA_964587405.1 uncultured Rikenellaceae bacterium | reverse complement strand
TGTGAAGAAAGTCTGTAACACTATTGAAACCTGTATTACGAATATGATACTTTTAAATTTCATTGAAGCCCTTGATTAAACACTTTATCCATTATAATTCAGAAATTATTACAATATTCCTGCAAATACAGACTTCCCTTATTACTCCTCCCGCACCAGGTTCATCTGTTACAATCAGCTGAATATTATAAGTTCCGGGTTTTAAATATTTTTTGTTTACCTCCATTCCTGTTGCCGCTGTTTCATCACCAAAGTTCCAGTAATATTTTGTTATATTCCAACCCGGCAGATTCGTTTTATCAGCACTTAATATCACATTATGTCCTGCCACTGCTGTATCGGCAACTGAAATATAAGGTTGTTCAATATCTGTTATTTCCAGGTTGTAAGTTTTTTCATTATATCTCACCTCGCCTGTTATAAGATTGATAACATCAAGACGCACAAAATAGGTTCCGGGTCCGGAATAACAGTAAATGACCGATGGGCCTGTTCCTTTTTTGCCATCACCAAAATGCCATTCATACCGAAAGGGTATTGTGTCATATTTTATGGCATTCTCCTCAGTAAACTCATAACAGTAACTATTTTCAACAAGTGTGTCACAAACCGCTTTTCTGATTATAATCGAAGTAAATCTGTAAATATCATCATTTATCATTCTGTCAGAGGCAAAGAATCCCGACTGCAGATCCTCTCCTGCAACAAATGCAAAATCATTAGCCGGCGAATTAACAGGTTCAGGAACAAGTACCGGATCAATCCATTTGTCAGCCGATTTATATGTAAAATAAACATCCAGGCCGCCGTATCCGCCAGGTCTGTCTGATGAAAAATATAGCCTTCCCGAAGGATGGATGAAAGGAAAATTTTCAATACCCGGACCATTAATTGCGGTACCCATATTTACCGGTTTACTCCAGATACCATTTATCAGTTCGCTGTAGTAAATATCAGATTTTCCTTCTCCTCCCGGCATATCTGAGGCAAAATACAGGAATCTGCCATCGCTGCTCAATGAAGGCTGAGCTATGTTATATTCATTATTATTAAACGGGAACGCACTTAGAGAAACCAGTTCATTTCCTTTCAGTTCCGCAGTAAATAATCCGCTGTGATTCCTGAATGATCTTTTCCTGGTTATCCTGCCTGTTTCTACTTCACTTGTGAACCAGACAGTCTTTCCATCAGAGGCAATACAAAGTGGTCCGCAGTTAAAGAGCCCGCTGCGTTCACTTCTGAGCATAACCGGTTTGTTGAACTCAGAGGTATCTTTCCTGATTGCCATGTAAACATTGTATATCCTTTTTCCCTCAAATGATTTGCGGTCCATGATTGAACTGAACCTCCTGTCTGAACAGAAAACAATCCCATCCCTGACAATAACAGGCGATATTTCGCTGAATAAGGCATCGTTCAAAGACAGTCTGGTCACCCTATAATCAGAAGGTTGCTGCGTATGCAGCGTGCTGATCCGGATAAACAGGAATATAATACTGATAATATGTCTCAACCCGGAACTCATAACTAAAAATACTTCGGATTTGCAGCACTCACTCTGGATCCGAATTCATATCTCAAAACAATCTCACTAGACCCCTTTGAATAAGAATTCATCCTGCCAGCAGGATAATCATAAGAGAAACCAAGCATAAGCTGAGGATTGATCTGTATCTGTAAATGTGCTACAGCTACCTGTTCGGTTGTTCTCCATGATCCACCCAACCATATAATATCCGAAAAAATTAAATTAGCGTTTAAATCAAACTGATTCAGATGATTTATTTTATTCATTGAATAATTGATCAATACAGAAGGATAGAACTTCAAAACAGAAGAAAATGAAATCAAAGCCCCTGCAGAGATTACGAAATCATATTCACTGAAAGAATGATATGCCTGTACTTTTCCGTTGCCCGTGTTCTTATAAAAGAGGAAAGACGGAACTGCGAATCCGGCAAAGAGTTTATCGGTGAAATAATATATCCCTGCTCCGGCATTAGGAAAAACATAGGATCTATCCCTGTCAGGAAATGCGGGATCGGGTCTTGTGATACCGGGAATTCCGTTATAATCAGTATTTGAAAAATCTGTTCCAGCATTCAGTCCGAATGAAATTTTGCCTTTTTTCAGCCGGATATGATATGCATATACTGCATATATGCTTTGCGAAGTGGTAACTCCGTACTGCATAAAACCAGCTCTTATACCTAATGCAACTTTATCGTTTTTCATGGGTGAATGCATAGAAACGGATTCCATTCTGGGAGCACCGGGAATACCCATCCACTGGATCCTGTACGAAAGGAGTACACTTAATGCATCCCTCGAACCAGCATATGCCGGATTGATCATCATTCCATTGTGAAGATACTGACTGTAAACGGGATAACCGGGTATTATCCTTTCCGGATCAGAATTACTCATTCCGGGGAATCTGCATGTGATCAGAAAAAACAAAATTATCGATATGGCTATTAACCTGTACATTTTATACTATCTCCTTTTACTGCTATCCCTGCTCATTTCCTTCTGAGTATGATTAAGCCGCTTTTCGGAACAACAATTCCGGTTTTTGATGATGTGACTTTTAACATGTAATAATATGTACCTTCAGGCAACTCCATACCTGCTGAATTTTTCCCATCCCAGTTCCGCCACCTGTTGCCCTTCTTGTTCGATGTTGAATATACCATTGTTCCGGCTCCGTTCACTATAGTTAGTTCTGCTGTCTGATTAATAAGATCAAGGCTTTCTATGATCAGCGAATCATTAATATTATCACCATTTGGCGATATACTACCGGGAATGACAAGCGACAGAATATTGACATTGATCATATCTTCCAGTCGGCATTGTCCATTGATAATAACCCATTTATATGTGTTCAGTCCGGGAGCAATATTTTTTACATAAGTTTCATTTGCATTTTTATCGTCAAAATCTCCTGATCCTGATATTAAGCTCCACTCTCCAATTTCATGTGAAAGAGGCTTTGAAGCTTTCAGGTGAAAGATGTAATCAAATGTCATAAGCGATGTATCCCGTCCTGCATTTATACCGTTAATCCGTTTGTAGAATGTTATTGTGACGGAATCCCTGCCAACACATTGCCAGTTATTTTCTTCCCAGTAAAATTTATATGATACATCCGGAGAATTGAATGAGGAATCTATGTGTATTGTTGTATTGTATTTCGAAGGGACAGATTTTATTACCTGCGGTGGGAAATACCATTTTCCCGTTCCGTCACTGGGGATTGCTGCCAGAGTCGCCACCGGACCGCATACCATGGCATCAGGGCCTGCATTTGTAACAGGAGTCCTGTATACTGTGACTTTCCTTGAACCTGTCAAGGATGTGGCAAAACAACCGTTAGCGTCCTGAACAGAAGCCAGTGAGTAATTGAATATTGTAGAAGAACCGGTAACTGAAGGATTACGCTTTATTATCGGATCGGCAGTGGTTATCCCGGTAACAGTTACCTGTCTGCCGTTCTCATTATATACCACATTCCACGCCGGAGAACCGGTAAGATGGACCTTCAGACTTACCGTCGATCCGCTACACATTGATGTATCCGCAATACTTGTTATCGAAGCTGAAGGCAGCGGATTAATGTCGATCAGGGCTATTGCAGAAGTATCTATACAGCAGTCATTGGGTCCCGACTTAATTATCCTCCTGTACCAGGTTTTTTCGGTAAGAGCTTCTTTCGGTATGTAATTTTGAAGATTACCCGAAGGAAGAATGGCCCACGACGATCCAGAGGTACTGTCCTGCCACACCCATGTTTGTGTAATTCTGTTACCGCCGGTAAGAGGTGTGCCTGCAATTGGTCCCGGAATGGTATTATAACATACAGCCGGCTTGTCGGGAGTAATATGATTGTCTTTTATAGAAGGCAGTACAATAATATGGACCGGATTACTTTCGGATGAACACATACCAGATGTAACCCTTCTTCTGAAATAAACAGAAGTTGCCTGTGCAGAAGGCTGATAGTCCGGCAGAGTGCCCGGTGCGGCAACGGGTGTGTATATAGTATTATCATCTGAATTATACCATTGGTAAGTATAATCGCCGGGGATATTAGTACCTCCAGCAGGCGATCCTGAACTGATGATCCTGTTCGGAACTGATCCGCTGCAGATTGTTGTATCAGTACCTGAACCTGCAATAAGCCTGATCAGATTATCGGTAACAGGGGAATGTACTTTTACAACAGTAATCTTACTCGTATCAATGCATTTTGCTGATCTGACTATTCTCCGGTACCACACTGAATCGCTGAGTGCGGGGAGTGTAAAAGGCGATGCCACAGAAGCTCTTGTGTTCCATGAAGCCGCTGATGAACTATCCTGCCACATATAGGTATAGGTACCTGATCCCATCAATGGGATGCTGCCAGTAAGTGCAGGAGGAGTTGTTCCTGCACAGATAGTGGCACCTTCGGAAATCGTATTATTTTCTATCCTGAAATGCCTGGTAAGAAGTATCGGCGATCCCGTACTTTTACAAACATCATAAGGTCCTGAAAATACAATCCGCCTGAAATATCTTTTTTCAACTGTTGCAAATTGCGATGTATCAGGATTATGAGTCTGAGCATTATTAACTCCCGAAGCCGGCTGCCATGTTCCCGCTGAAGTACTGTCCTGCCAGAGATAAGTATAAATACCCGATCCGCCTTCAGGAGTTACGGTACCAAGAATATTGAAAAGCATTCCCTCACAGATAACCGAATCGGGACGTGAAGTAATATTACCGGTAATTGACGGTAGAACTGTAACGGTTACCGTCTGACCCTGGCTGATACATCTTCCTGATTTAACAAAACGACGGTAATAAGTTGTCGCCATAAGGGACGGCGGATCAAACGAAGGCTGGTCTGATGCCGCTCCTGTAGCAGGCGGAGCTGTATCCCATCCGCTGTTATCATTATCCTGTCTCCACTGGTAATGGTATATTCCATTACCATTTGAAGGACCTGAATTCAAAGGAATAAGAGGTTCCGGATTCTGATTATAGCATATAGTGGTATCCTTCCCAACCAGATTTCCCGTTATCGCAGGCTGAACAATAATATTCACCCATTTGCTTGTATCTGTCAGAGCAGTGGACTGATCAATGATTATTCTTCTGACCCAGAAGGTATTCTCTTCTTTTTCCGTAGGTATATAATATTTTGTATCAGCACCGATAATTTCATCGGGAGGCTGAGTCAGATTGTAACTTTTCTGCCATTTATAAAGATATGAACCCGATCCGCCTACTGGCAATGTTCCCATTACAGGTTTAGGTATCACGTCAGAGCAGATAGAATCAGTCTGGTTTCCTGTAACGGATGACCATATTGAATTAAAAAGGAAGCCATTAAGCAGTGGCACAAAATCATTCCGGCTGACACCACTGGCTCCCGATGTTGCACCCGAAGAACCGCCGATTCTGGTTCCTACAGCGCCACCTGACACTAATTTGACAACATTTCCGGGAAGCGGGATATCGTTTGTTGTAATAAGTCCGCCACCTCCTCCACCTCCATTTCCTCCTGATCCAAAAATTCCAAGATGATTTCCGCCCTGCCCTCCTCTCGCGGTTATCGTCAGCGCTGAAGACGCTGCAAGAGATGAATAACTCTGAAAAAATAAAGCAACGGTTCCACCTCCTCCTCCGCCACCGGCACCTGCTTCGCCTGAAGCAGAACCGGGATGCAATCCGTCTGCAATAATACTGTGATTATTACCTTT
>CAZPMM010000135.1:0-5767 GCA_964587405.1 uncultured Rikenellaceae bacterium | reverse complement strand
AGAAATTCAGAACTGAAAGTCATAAATGTCGGCGGCGGGCTTGGTATTGATTATGAAAATCCTGACAAACCACAGAAATTCGGTGAATATTTTTCCCTTATCCGCAAATTCGTAGATCTCAGGCCGGGTCAGGAAATCCATGCGGAACCCGGAAGATCGATTGTGGGCCAATGTGGCAGTCTTATTTCAAAAGTTCTTTACATTAAAAAAGGAAGCAATACAAATTTTGCTGTAATCGATGCCGGAATGACTGATCTTATCCGTCCGGCTCTTTACCAGGCTTATCATAAAATCGAAAACCTCACCTCCAACGGAAAACTTACCCGTTATGATGTTGTCGGACCTGTTTGCGAATCATCTGATACATTCGCCAAATTCATTGAACTGCCTGAAACAAAACGTGGAGATATTATTGCAATAAGATCAGCCGGAGCATACGGAGAAGCAATGGCTTCGCGATATAACCTCAGAAATCTTGCACCGGCTGTTTTTTCTAATGAATTATAATTGTTTATCATCATTAGCGGAATAATTATTCATTTTTTTGATATAACACTCTATATTTACATTCAAAATGTGTAACATGGTACTTCTTTTCCTTCTATTTTCACTTTTACTCCTCATCTCCTGTCTGCCCCTGAAATTCTACAGGGATCTTCCCGGGGCAAAAGCATGGGAACCTGAAATTGAGGAACTAATATCACAGGGTCAGACAGAACAATATTCAGATAATGCAGTAATTTTTACCGGGAAGAACAACACTTATAACTTAATGTTAATATTATGAGACGATTAATTATTTTGATAATCATGTTTACAACAGGTATCACAGCATTTCCACAGGTCAAAATAATTGCCCACAGAGGTGCTTCATGGCTTGCTCCGGAAAATACGGTTGCTTCTGCCAACCTGGCATGGGAGAAAATGGCAGACGCCGTGGAAGTTGATATTTATCTCACAAAAGACAATAAAATAATCTGCATTCATGATGCAAATACGAAAAGAACCACAGGAGAAGATCACAAGGTAAGTGAAACTGATTCAAAAGTTCTTCGTACTCTGGATGCCGGTTCATTTAAGAATGAACAATACAAGGGAGAAAAGCTTCCGTTCCTGACTGAGGTTATAAAGACAGTCCCAAAGGGAAAAGAACTTGTGGTTGAGATCAAATGCAAGAGCGAAATACTTCCATATCTTGAAAAAGCCGTGAGGAAGTATCAGAAAAAGGTTGTTTTTACATTCATTTGCTTCGACTTTAAAACAATATCTGATACAAAAAAGACCTTCCCTTCAAATTCATGCTACTGGCTCTGCAGCAATGCTGAACTTCTTGACAAAACAATCAGTAAGGTAAAACCTGCCGGTCTTGAAGGAATAAGCTTGTCATGGAATATAATAAATGAAGAAGTTTTCAGAAAAGCCTCAGAACATAAACTTGAGGTTTATTCATGGACCGTGGATGATCCTTCAGAAGCAAAAAGATTAATATCACTTGGTGTAAAAGGAATTACAACCAATCGTCCCGGATGGCTTAATGAAAAAATCCAGTAAAAATGAAAAATTCATTATCAAGACGCAGTTTCGTCAACAAGACCATAGGTTTAAGTACCGGAGTTTTTATACTTCCCTCTGTACATTTACCTGGAATGCAACAAAAAGCCTCTGCAATAAGACCTCTTATAATTACAAGCCATACAAATGAAACCGGCCGTAAAGCGATGGAAGCGGGATGGAAAATTCTGATGGATGGAGGCAATGCTGTGGATGCAGTTGAAAAGGCTGCAAATGTAATTGAGGTTGATCCTGAAGATACAAGTGTCGGTTACGGTGGATTACCTAATGAAAAAGGAGTTGTGCAACTCGATGCTTCATTTATGGATGGGAAAACATACTCCGCAGGTGCTGTTGCCTGCCTGGAGAACATTAAAACACCTTCTTCAGTTGCTAAACTCGTGATGCAACGAACCGATCATGTACTGCTTGTTGGTGCCGGTGCTCTTGAATTTGCTAAAGCATGGGGGTTTCAGGAAGAAAACCTGCTTACCGAAAAAGCCCGTAAAATATGGCTGCGCTGGAAAGAAGAATTGAGCAAAACGGATGACTGGGGAGTTCCGGAACATTTACAGAATCTTCAGAAACTGGAATCATGGTGGCAGGATTTCCCTGACATTGAACATCATTATGGAACCACTAATGTCCTGGCGATAGATAAGAACGGCGACATTGCAGGATGTACGACAACAAGCGGACTGAGCTTCAAGCTGAATGGCCGCGTGGGTGATTCGCCAATAATAGGTGCCGGTCTGTATGTAGATAATGAAGTAGGAGCCGCCGGAGCAACAGGTCGAGGCGAAGATGTAATAAAATCATGCGCTTCATATTATATGGTACTACGTATGAGAGATGGTAGAACCCCACAGCAGGCATGTGAGGATGCTCTAAAAATGATAGCTGACCATTACAAAAAAGTTAATCCTGATTTCTTTCCAAGTGAAAAATTTGTTGCGATCAACAAAGCAGGAGAAACAGGATGTGCAACAATGACCGGCAAAACCAATCCGGAAATGTCGGTAATGACCGGAAAAGGTTATTCAAAATACGCTGGTATTGTTGTGTTTCCGGGGAAATAGTACAGGTTCAAAGTCAAGCAGGACTCGGGACAAAGGGCGAAGGTGCATTTTTATATACCAAGAAATAAAAAAGATGCAATCTTGAATGAATTGCATCTCCCTGTTTATAAGTGTATTACTGTTATTTCAGTTTTATACTCCTTTCGTATAATTCTTTCCATCCATCTGTGCCAGTGTCTGATTTTTTTTGCAACTTATAAGATGGTTTTCTTTGAATCTCATTGACTATTATTGTTTTTTTGTCAAGCGATCTTGCCCCCTTACCTGTACCTGTATAATCAACCCAGGCAGTGAATCTGTTTATCCTGTTAGGTATTATCTCGGATGTACGGATAAAATTGATATCTTCATCCTTCAATTTATAGTTATTATGTTCCTTTTCCCATACATCTACATAATGAATATATGCTCCGAGATGTGAAAATACAACGAACCCCCTGGCATCAGTATAACCTTCTGAAGTCTTGTTTTTTTCATTTTCCCAGTCGGGTAATGTCTGATATAATATGACACTTGCCCCGGGAACAATATATTCATCATAGTATTCAACCACCTCAATCTCAAGCAGAGTCGGGATCACAACATCAATTGTAATACTTGCCTTATCAGAAAGACCTGATTTGGAATAAACCGTAAGAGTAACTTCAAAAGTCCCGGTTCCGGTAAATGTGTGAACCGGACTTGCTTTATTGGATATAAAACCATCTCCAAAGTCCCATTCGAAATCAACTGCATGATGAGATTCGTTGGTAAAAAACACTTCCTGTCCTACTTCAGGACTGACTTTATCAACTGAAAAATATGCTTCGGGTGTGTGTTCACATGAAAAGAGAATTATCGGTACTAACAGTGTTAGAAAGTATATCTTTTTCATTGCTTTAAATATTTGTATTTGTATCTGTATTGTTAAAATCAAATTGCGTGCCAGCTTTCAGACTAAAACAAACATAAAGCAATAATTAAGGATTAACGGCCATACCTTGATAATAATATTTTAATTGTATTAACAATACTGACGGTTAAAATATATCATATTTCATTTTGAAAATATAATTAACTTTGCACTCCATTAAATAAAGCATTTAATATGATCAAAATAACATTTCCGGATGGAACATCAAAAGAATATAATAAAGGTATTACCAGTCTTGAAATAGCTGAACAGATCAGTCCAAGGCTGGCAAAATCTGTTTATGCGGCAACAGTGAACGGGGATATCCGCGATCTCACCAGACCGGTAGATAATGATGCCACACTTAAGCTTCACAAATGGGAAGATCATGAAGCCAAACATGCTTTCTGGCATTCCTCTGCTCATCTTATGGCTGAAGCACTTGAAGCATTATATCCCGGGATTAAATTTGGAATTGGCCCGGCAATTGAGAATGGTTTTTACTATGATGTTGATCCGGGTAACGGGGTAGTCATTACAGAATCAGACCTTCCCGCTATCGAGAATAAGATGAAAGAATTTGCCGCGATGAACCTTACATTCAAAAGAAAGGATATCAGCAAGAAAGAGGCAATGGATCTTTTCACCAAAAAGGGTGATGAATATAAAACCGAGCTTATCAGTGAACTTGAAGACGGGACTATTTCGATATATTCAAACGGTGATTTCACTGATCTTTGCCGAGGTCCTCATCTTCCCTCGACTGAACCCATTAAAGCCATAAAGCTGACAAGTGTTGCGGGAGCTTACTGGAGAGGTAATGAAAAGCGCAAAATGCTAACAAGGATCTATGGTATAACATTCCCCGAGCAGAAATTGCTCAATGAATACCTTACTTTCCTTGAAGAAGCAAAGAAAAGAGATCACAGACGTATAGGGAAAGAGCTTGAGCTATTTACATTTTCACCAAAGGTTGGTATGGGACTTCCGCTCTGGATGCCAAAAGGTTCTGATGTAAGGCAGAATCTGATAAGTTACCTCACTTCACTTCTTAAAAAAAGAGGTTATAAAATTGTTACCACACCTCATATAGGAAATGTTAATCTGTATAAACAATCCGGTCATTTTGAGAAATACGGTACCAGTTCCTTTCAGCCGATCTCCACTCCCGAAGAGGGTGAACAGTTTATGCTGAAGCCGATGAACTGTCCTCATCATTGTGAAATTTATAATGCAACGCCACATTCATACAAAGAACTTCCCCTCAGGATGGCTGAATTCGGAACAGTATACAGGTATGAACAAAGCGGTGAGCTTCATGGACTTACAAGAGTCAGAAGTTTTACACAGGATGATGCTCATCATTTCTGCAGGCACGATCAGCTGAGAGAAGAGTTCAAAAGTATTATTGATCTGATACTTTATGTATTCAGTATCCTTAATTTTAATGAATACACTGCTCAGATCTCATTAAGAGATCCTGACGATAAGGAAAAGTATATCGGCTCTGATGAAAACTGGCAAAGGGCTGAACGTGACATTATTGAAGCGGCAGAGGAAAAAAACCTCAAAACGGTTGTTGTCCCGGGTGAAGCAGCATTCTATGGACCAAAACTTGATTTCATGGTAAAAGATGCCATAGGACGCAAATGGCAACTGGGTACCATACAGGTCGATTACAACCTTCCGGAAAGATTTGACCTTACATATAATGGCAGTGATAATCAGAAACATCGCCCTGTAATGATCCACAGGACAATATTCGGATCAATGGAAAGATTCGTTGCAGTTCTTATCGAAAATACAGCCGGGAAACTGCCTCTCTGGCTTGCACCGGAAAAGGCAGTCATCCTCCCCATCAGCAATAAATTCAATGATTATGCATCAAATATTTTGGAAATTCTAAATAATTCCGATATTTGCACACTAATTGACGACAGGAGTGAAAAGATCGGTAAGAAGATCAGAGATAACGAATTAAAGAGGATTCCCTATCTTCTTGTAATAGGTGAAAAAGAAACAGAGAACGGAACGGTTTCAGTACGTAAACAAGGCGAAGGCGATAAAGGAAGCATGAAAATTGAAGAATTTGTTGATTTTATACATTCTGAAATCAAAAGAGAACTCGGGTGCTGATCGCAATTACAATATTAAAATGATTATTAACTAAAATTAGGAGGAAAGTACTATTACCGGACCAATCAAACGAATACCCGGCAAAATTATGCAGCCGGCTCACAAGATA
>CAZPMM010000134.1:0-5801 GCA_964587405.1 uncultured Rikenellaceae bacterium | reverse complement strand
AATCATGTGCGGTTCTCCCGCTTAGGCGGGACAGGCTATCATACCTTTAAAATCAAAATTATATTATGATGAAAAGATATCTTGTAGTTTTTCTGGTTATTCTGATTGCAATAAATACTTTGGCTCAGACAGGACAAAAGATAGTTATTATTCATACAAACGATCTGCATTCACATCTTACAGGCTTCGCTCCCGAACTTGATTATTCTCCTCTTGTAGTCGGCGATGATAATACTGTCGGCGGATTTGCACGGATTGCATCGCTAATAAAAAGAGAAATAGAACAGAACGAAGGGATTACCTTTGTTGTGGATGCAGGTGATTTCCTTATGGGTACACTTTTTCAGGGAATAGAAGTAAAAACAGGATTTCAACTGCGGCTGATGAAAATAATGGGATATGATGTTCTCGGCATCGGAAACCATGAATTCGATTATGGACCCGCAAAACTGGCTGAAATAATTAATTCGGCGGTTAAGGCAGGTGAAATTCCCGGATTGCTTCTTGGAAACGCAGTTTTCAGTGCGTCTGATCCGGATGATGATGCGCTTGAAAAACTTGTTTTCGATAGTATATTGAACCGGTCAATGATAATCACCAGGGGAGGCATTAAGTTTGGTTTCTTTTCCCTTCTCGGAAAAGTTGCTGATGACAATGCCGCTTATGCCCCTCCTGTCACATTTTCTAAACAGGTTACTACTGCCCGTCAACTGGTGAAAGAACTGAAGGATGAAAACTGTGATATTATTATTTGTCTCTCTCATTCAGGGGTAACAAAAGATAAAAATGGCAACTGGGCCGGAGAAGATGTGAAACTTGCAAAGAAGGTAAAGGATATTGATGTCATAATAAGCGGACATACACATACATGTCTCAAAAATCCCATTGTGATTAATGGAATACCTATAGTCCAGACCGGACAATATGGTACCAATGTCGGCAAATTGTCACTTGAATATGTTAATGGCAAGTTGAAAATTACGGGATATTCTCTCATACCTGTCGATGACAATATTGCAGGAGACCGTTATGTTAATGATCTGATAGAAGCTCAGAAAGATAAAGTTACGGAAGAGATACTGAAACCTTTAGGGCTGAGCTATGAGAAACCGGTGGTTGAAGCCGGGTTTTTACTTGAATGTGCGGAAAGCGGAGATGTTGAGAATAGTAATCTTGGCCCGCTTGTAGCTGATGCAATTCACAGTTATGTTAACAATCATGTAAGTACAGGTACGGATATGAGTATGGTAGCTGTTGGTGTGATACGCGACAGAATAGTTCCGGGATACCAGTCAGCTCCGGATATATTCAGAATAATGTCAATGGGTACAGGAAATGATGAGGTGCCGGGATATCCATTGTCACGAATATGGCTTATTGGCAGGGAACTGAAGAGCATTCTTGAGATACTTCAGGTTGTGTCTAAATCAACACCGGCCAATTATTGCTATTATTCCGGGATAAAAGTTAATTATGATCCTGAAAAAATGATGTTCAGGAAAATCATTAGCATTGATCTGGTCAGTTCAGCAGGAGATGTCAGAAAAATGGATTTTTCGAAAAAGAACAGAACACTTTATTCGGTTACGGCTAATTCATACATGCTTGAATTTATGGGTATTATAAAAAAGATGAGTTTCGGACTGATAAATGTGGTTCCGAAGGATCAGAATGGTTCTCCGCTTAAAGACATGAAACAGGCAATTCTGGACATTAATGAAAATGAGGAAAATTTGCAGGAAGGAAAGGAATGGCTGGCCCTCATTGAGTACCTTTCATCAATGGAGGATACAAATTCCAATAATATCCCTGATATAAGCAATACATATAAGGAAGCTGTCCATACATTTATACCGGTCAGACAAAAGCGGCGTTTTTTACCATTTGCTGAACGGGTTGTTGACTTTTAGCCGCGATTGGTTATTTGCGACAGTATAACCAATCCGGAACATAGCTTCAGTTATCTTTTCCAGTTTGCTGAAATTGATCTTGTCAACGACATCCCGTGGTGAGTGATAATCAGTATGTAATCCTGTTGTAAAAAAGAGTACTGGTATGTCCTTTTTTACAAAATTGTAATGATCACTTCTCGCAAAAAGCTGCAGAGGATGGTTCTTTCCACTTAGTGAATAATTGAAATCCAGCTGAACTTCATCATCCACATCTTTTGCAATTTTACCCAGATCCTTGCTCTGGTTGCCTGTTATCACAAATACTTCATTTATATCTGTCATGGGATTATCAGAAGTGGAGTCAGCTATGCCTTTCACCCTTCCGATCATATCTGCATTTATATTTGCAACAGTGTTTTCAAGAGGTACTAGAGGATGATTGACATAGTATTCTGATCCTAACAATCCTATCTCTTCACCGGAAACCCACAGGAATAATATAGATCTCAGGGGTTTTTTCTCAAGAGCACGGAAAGCTCCTGCAATGGAAAGCAGAGCTGCACAGCCTGTGGCATTATCGTCAGCACCTGTATTGATCTGGTTATCTGAACCTCCTATATGGTCGGCATGACAGGAAAAAACCACATATTCATTTTTAAGAACAGAATCGCTGCCTTCAATAACAGCTGCTACATTGTTCAGGATTATTTCTTCGGTGCAAGTTCTTATATTTAATGCAAGATTCTTTCCGGATATGACAAATGAATGCGGTCTGAGTTCGTTGTCAATCTTCTTCTGAAGACTGGCAAGGTCTTTTCCCGTTCCTTCCAGTAAGTGGTCGGCAACGCTCCGGTCGATAAATAGTATTCTCATCATTCCCGGCAGAGAAAATACCGGCTGACTATTTCCTTTCAGACTGAGAGATGAATTCAAAGATGATACTATTCCCGGTTCCTGTTCTTCAAGGTTGTTATAACCTGATTTGGGATCGCTTACAAAAAGAATAGCTTTGGCTTTTGAGAAAAGCAAACTTCTGAGCTTGATGGCATAGCTTCTGAAATCAGACCAGTTGTCTCCTTCAAAAAGATATTTACCATCTTCTGTCGTAGGTGATCTTGTCATTACCAGCAGTACCTTTCCTTCTGTGGAAATTCCTTCAAAATCATTATATCCGTATTCCTCTTTTATAAGCCCATAACCGGCAAAAACCACCTCTCCTTCAATGGTAATATCCTTATAATCAGGCGGGAACAACTGGTATATTTTTTCGCATATTCTGACCGTATCACCCTGCTTCCCGGTAATTATTATATCTGTTTTTTGATGATCAATACTCTTGCTTACAACCGGATAAGGCTGAAAATAACTTGTGCCATTCACCGGTTTCAACCCAAGCAGCTTTAGGTTAGATACTATGTATTCTTGTGCAATTTCAAGACCTGGCATTCCGTTTTGTCTTCCCTTCAACAAAGGTGAAGCAAGAAATGAAACATGTGCTTCAAGATCTTCAGAGGTTATTATATCAGCGTCAGTGTATTTTTTCTGCGAGAAGGTATCTTGAGGTAATACGTATGAAATTATTAATATTAAAATGATAATGTGATATAACCTCATCAGGGAGATCTGTTTTATTTAATGAAGGGCAAATGTAAGAAAAGTTTTGCTACTGTGATAATATACATTCCAAACCTGTGGCTTCAGAATGTTTCATAATGCCTGACCGTGAGTTTTATCATGGATCTGCTTTTTGTAATTTTGTATATTATTTTAAAGAAAATGTTAAATTTACGGCATTTGATGAAAGTTCGGGTTTGTTTTCCTGGAAGAGAAAAGTAGAATAATGAAGTCCCAGAGGCAGAAACCGGCTATACCATGGCCACTGATCATCCTATTTTTGGCACTGTCGGCAGGAGAGTTTGTTGTCGGTTTTTTATATTACAGACATCAGAGAACTCATATGTTCAACGATAGTAAACAGGAATTGTCAGCATTTGCCAATCTTAAGGTCAGAACACTGACTCAATGGCGAAATGAACGTCTTAATGACGGAAATTCCCTTCGGGAAAATATGTCGATTTCGACAAATTTTTTGGAGTATATTAATAATCAAAGTAATAACAAGTTACGAAATGAGCTTACCCGGAATTTGCAAACTTTGGTTGATAATTATGACTATGCTTTAGCGATCTTGCTTGACGGTAATTTTAAGGTAAAGCTCAATTATCCGGAAAAGGATACCATAATAGGGAGCCGCCTCAGGAAAGCTCTTCCGGATATCTTGAAGAAGGGTGAGGTCACAATTACGGATATTTACAGGATGCAGGAGGTAGACTATGATCATCTTGATCTTATTGTCCCATTAAGTAAAAATGATCAGAGCCGCAACTCTGTTTACGGTGCTTTAATACTCAGGATCGATCTTCGGGAAGTGTTGTTCCCGCTTATCAGGACATGGCCATTGCCCAGTCGTAGCTCCGAAGCTTATATTGTCCGCCAGGATGGTGATGAAGTGGTCTACCTCAGCAGGTTGAAGTATTCCGACAGTACAGGTTGTCTCAGGAAGTCCATTACAGAAGAGAAGCTTGAAGCTGCAATGGCTCTGCAGGGAATTCAGGAGAGTCATGATGCCATTGACTACCGGGGCGTAAGAATTGTGGCAGCTATGAAAAAAGTCCCTGAATTACCATGGTTTATGGTAGCAAAAGTTGATCGGGAGGAGATACTGGAGACACTTAATATTGAGATGCGCCAGATATTCATGATAACCTTCATGCTCATCATGATTACAGCTCTTCTTCTGGGGCTATTATGGTGGGATCAGCGGGTAAGGTTTTACAGGAGCAGATATGAGATCGAACTGGAACATCTTGCTCTTGTGAGGCATTTTGACTATATACTCAAATATGCCAATGATGTCATAATGTTGTTCAATAAAGATCTTGAAGTAATAGAAGCTAATGATCAGGCTCTTGATAAATACCAGTATGAAAGGAAAGAACTGATCGGGAAAAAACTAACAGATCTGTTGCCGGAAAAGAAATTTGATAATTTTAAAGATATCCTGATAAAACTGGACAGTGAAGGACATCATACCTTTGAAGGTGAACATATAAGGAAGGACAGAACAGTATTCCCGATGGAGATCAGTGCCAGGCGAATACTGATGGAGGGAATGGTTTATTACCAGACCATCGGTAGGGATATTACTGAAAGAAAACAATCTGAAGAGACACTCAGGGAAAGCGAGGAAAGGTTCAGAAAGATATTCGAGGAGAGTCCAATAGGTATGGCTATGACAGGCAAGGATCTTGTTATCATAAGAGCTAATTCAGCTTTCAGCAAAATGATCGGATATTCCGAAGAGGAACTTCAGGGAATGACATTTAAATGCTTTACTCATCCTGACTATGTAAGCAGGGATGAATATGAACTTCTTCGTCTGATTGCCAACGAGATCCCCATTTATCATACCGAGAATGAATATATAAGGAAAGACGGACAGATGATCTGGGGTTCCACAACAGTCAGTATTGTAAGAAATAACAATGATGAGGTTCAGTTTTTTTTGGAAATGGTTGAAGATGTCACAGCCAGAAAAATGGCTGAAGCAGAGCTTATTGCGGCCAAGGAGAAAGCTGAGGAAAGTGACAGACTTAAAACAGCATTCCTGCATAATGTCTCCCACGAGATAAGGACACCAATGAATGCAATACTCGGTTTCTCTTCCCTTCTTAGCGAATCAGAGGTCACTGAGGATGAAAAAAACCAGTATATTGATATTATCTTTCAAAGTGGGAACCAACTGTTGTCGATAATCAATGATATAGTGGACCTGGCAGGGATTGAGAGCGGACATGTCAAGATAAAAATAGGTAAGGTGAATATTAATTCAGTTCTGCGGGATATGTC
>CAZPMM010000133.1:0-5884 GCA_964587405.1 uncultured Rikenellaceae bacterium | reverse complement strand
CTGCAAAAGGAATAAAACGGTCCCTGAAGCTCCTTTCAGACTTTATCTCCTTATACAGTTCCTCATTGGCCGATTGGGTATTTTTATAGAAAAGACCATTCAGGTTACTTATTACCGACACATCAACTCCGAACTGGTTCATCCTGCCCAGAAGCTCCCCGCAGGTATTATATCTGCGCTGCATAAACGGCCAGTGGCCTACATAAGCATTAATATCAATCAACATTGTGACCTCTTTTTTTTAAAATATTATTGTAATTGTCAAAAAATCTTTTTACGATGTAATTCTGTAGCATTCGATGCAAGTATCTTACCTACAGCCTGGTAATATGATCCGACATAACAGAAGAAGATCCTGTTCTCACCAAGTTGTTCAATACATATATCCACCTGTTTTTCATCATAAAACGGATTTAGGGTAAAAAATCCGATAAATCTGTCAGGATAATTCTTCATTGCCTGAAGGATTTCATCATTACATTCCTTTACTTTGTCCGGATTTTCAGGTCCGTTTTCATTCTCACCAGGTCTGTTAAGCTTTGGTTTAGAAATACTCAACTTTTCTATACCCAGTCTGTCAGCAATTTCAATCTGATCTTTAAGACTAAACCGTGGATGATCATGGGTATCTATCTTCCGGTATTTCATCACTTCCTTCATGAGATTATAAGAAGATTTAGCTTATGTCCTTGAAGGTACACATCCGGACAACTTACTTCCCAATACTATTCCAGCAGCCGAATATGATGTGGCTGTAAGAAATCGCCTGCAATTAATCATTTTTGACATGAAATTAAAATTAAGAAATAAAATACAAACTGGATGCATTAAAATACATATTACCATACTGATTCCGGTAGAACATATTATGTACCGGAATCAGTATAATTCATTATACACCTCTGATCTTAAGATCATAATTATGAAGTCAATATCCGGGGTTTTGAATCAGGTTCGGATTCTTGTTCATCTCTGTTCTTAAAATCGGAAGAAAATAAGCTTTGTCATCGCATGCATATGTATTATGTACCATCGGTGTTATGGTTGGCACGGTTGACGTGGTTTTATCGGGCAGCAGTTTATAAACTACATCCACTTTATAGGCAGCCACATAAGCCTTAGGTCCGATCAACCATCTTCTGACATCGAAGAACCTGCCGTCTTCAGCAGCCAGCTCTATACGTCTTTCATTCCGATAACGTTCACGAAGAGCTGCACCAGATTCGGTTATTTCAGGCATTCCTGCCCTTTTCCTGACCATATTAAGATATGTACGCGCTTCAGCATCCTGATCAAGTTCGATGCACGCCTCAGCATAATTAAGTAAAATTTCAGCATATCTGAAATAGCGCCATGGAACATCAGCGACATAGAATTGTGCATCAATTGCAGGATCAAACCATTTTCGGATATAATACCCGGTATAAGCTCCTTCGTATGCCTGGTTAGGCCCCTTACGTGTGTCAAGACCCCATAATTCGTACATGGAATTTGTTTGTGCATTCCATTTTTCCCAGCGACCAACCTGAATCACACCATCCGGGTCAAGATTAAACTCTCCCGGACCCCTTATCCGCCATTTTGCCCCTTCATAAAAAATTGTGGCATAAAATCGTGGATCGCGGAATTTATAGGGTTCAGCTGCATGAACTGGATTATTCCAGTCGAATTTTGTTCCGTCTTTGCGTTCGTAATCCCTTACAAGGTTATCAGTGGGTGCATTACTGCCCCGTCCATGGTATCCGTTGGGTCCACTGAGATTCATCCAGTTGGTATTTACATTAAATGAAGTAGGTGTATAATATCTAATCAGAATATCCTCGGTACTTTCCTTGGACAGGAAATAATCGACAAAATTCTGTGCCACCGAATCACCAGGAGCAGGATTCGCCTTGTAGAGGCTGTAAATACCAAGGTCCATCACTGCCTTGGCAGCATCTTTGGCTGCTTGCCAGCGTGCAGCTCTGTTTCCATCTGTATAGCCTATCAGTTCAGGATTGGAATATGAGGGGAAAACGTTTGTGTTATGCAGGTCACTTGCAGCCCATAAAAGGACTCTTGATTTCAAAGCAAGGGCAGCTCCTTTCGTTGCCCTGCCTTTGTTATTGCCGGTGTGCGCAAGCGGCAACAGACTGGCTGCCAGATCACATTCATCCGAAATGAACTTTATACATTCCGCATAAGTATTACGCGGAACAAGAAAATCATCATCGAGTTTGAAAGTTTTGGTTACAAGAGGTACCCCTCCAAAAAGCCCGGTCAGATTCATATAGTAGTAAGCTCTCAGAAAATGAGCTTCTCCCTTCATCCTGTCTCTTTTTGTAACACCATCCGTCAGTGTCCCATCGTCAGGAAGCTTATCAACATTTTCGATGAATTTATTACATCGTCTGATATAAAGAAACTGGTTATCCCATGTGAAGAGGTCCACCCATCCGGGTATCTGATCTGGTGTAAGCTTTGAATTGTTAAAGTTGAGTTGTGCTGCTCCGTCCCTCCTATGTAGCTCATCAACAAAGTTTCCGATACAATATTTATTATTAAAGGAATTCTCCATTGTAACATAGATCCCGTTGAGAACTATTTCAGCCAGAGTCGGATCGCGCCATACAGCGGCATCGGAATAAGCATTCAAAGGCTCAAGTTCAAGTATTTCCTTGTTGCAGGAAGAAAGAACTACTATAAGCAGCAATAATGATCTGTAAATTATTTTTATTTTTTTCATCGCCGGAGTAATTAAAATGTTAATGATGCGCCAACAGATATTACTTTATGAAGGGGATAGTTCTCTGATACGGATTCCGGATCGAAATTCTCAATGCCCGGACAGATCGTTAAAAGATTTATCCCGTTGATATACACCTTTAAAGCGTCAATCCCCAACTTCGAAGTTACTGACTGCGGAAGGTTATATCCAATCTCTAAATTTTTAAGTCTCACGTAGTCGGCACTTCTGAGAAAATATGTGTTATATTGTACTATCCAGTATTCGCCTACATAGTTCCATGTTCTTGGTTTTGAGGCGTTGGGATTGTCGGCTGTCCAGCGTCCATTTGCATCCTCCCTGAAAAAGTTCCCTGATTCTCCTGCTGAATTGTAATGATATCTTATCTTTCCCCAGGCTCCCTGAATGAGAGCTGTGGCATAGAAATTCCTGTACGTTAAGTCCATATTTAGCCCTGATGTAAAAGTAGGTATATCACTTCTGTAATCTCTGACCCGGTCCAATCCGTCTATTTTACCATCATCATTTACATCCTTGAAAATGATATCTCCCGGCCGGGCTCCTACCCAATGCGGGTAATCAGCAACAGCTTCCTCATCCTTGAATATTCCGATAGCCTGATAATAAAGGCCTGAGTTCATGGGATGTCCGGTTGTTTTCTGATAATCCGGTATACCCGGTGTTTCATCCCAGAATTTAATTTTGTTTTTTGCCAACCCGCCGTTAACAGAGATATTATATCCAAAATCACCGGCGTTGTCAGCATAACCAATATTAAATTCGAAACCCTGATTTACCACTTTACCGATGTTTTCAGGGGGAAGTGTCAATCCTGTCAGGGAAGGTACAGAAGCATTTCTTCGTATCAGGATATCTGTTCTGAGGTTATAGAAATAATCTCCTTCAATTTTCAATTTTCCGCCAATCATCTGTGCGTCAAAACCAATATCCATCTGATTTGCCACCTCCCATGTCACCTTTTCATTCGGAATTGCTCGCTCATAAAGCGTTTTGTTCTTAACATCTACGTTTGTGATCCACTCTGAGGCATTAAAGCGATTAAGCATATTTCCCATAAAACCGTAAGTTGACAGATACTGGAAATCGGCTATACGGTCATTACCGGTCTGACCCCATGAACCGCGCAGTTTAAAATAATTGACAACAGCAAGATTGTTTTTCCAGAAATTTTCTTCACTCATAACCCAACCAAGAGAAAAGCCCGGGAAAAAACCCCAGCGGCTGTCTGCCGGAAACCTGTAAGAACCGTCGTACCGGAATACAAATTCTGCCAGATATTTTGAACGATAATCATAATTGAAACGACCAAAATAATTCAACCTTGCACTTTCGCTTGATGATCCATAATTGTCCTTTTCAAGGTCGCTTCCTGCAAAAAGCTCAGGAATTGCACTGGACACAAAGAATTTCCGTAAAGCAGAGAATCCCATCGATTTACTTTTGTTCGACTCTGTTCCAACCAGAAGTTTGACATGATTATCCTTAGCAATTGAGAATTCATAGTTAATTAATGTATTGAGAGTTATGCCCTGACCATTAGACATTGATTGGTCAAGTCTTGGCTGGTCTATACCTCTCTTAGACCCTGAAAGTAGAGGCATCCCGTCAGTATCGAGTGAAATTTTATCCCATGTATAAAGATAATACGGAGTTCTCCAGACTTTTTGTGTGCCAAAATACTTATCTATCGAAGCATTACCTGTTACCGATAAGCCTTTTACCCATGGAATTTTTATATTAAGCTTCAGATTGCTTTCCATTATATAGTTGTTCCTCTTATCGTATCCGGGAACATCAGTAACCATGACAACAGGGTTATCATCGGTTTGGATATCAGGTCCGGCAAGGCCGTTCCACCACCAGGCAACCTCTGTGGGTTTTCCGTGCTGAATAGCTGTAGAAATTCTTCCTTCAGCAGAAGATGTTCCGGGAGTAACATTGATAGGGAAGCTTCTGTTTTCCTGTCTTCCGGCAATATCAATGCTGAAGTTGATATTTTCTGAAACTTTGCCATCAATATTGCTGCGGAAATCCACCTGGGAATAATCACATACACTGTTTCTGTATACCGCATCCTGATAACGTCTTCCGATCGAAACATAATATTTAAGATTATCTGTGCCCCCAGTAAGGTTGACATTGGAATAATTTTCCAGAGAAAAAGATTTATAAACTTCCTTATACCAGTCGGTGTTTGGATGTCCCCAGGGATCGGATCCATCCCTGAATTTCTGAAGATCATCTGCTGTAAACCTTGGAGCATGATTATTATACAAATCTATCTCATTAAGAAGTGTGGCATACGTAAATGAATCGGCCATCTTAGGCAGAACTGTTGGTGCACTGAAACCCTGATTAAACGTTGCATTTATCTTTAGTTTGCCCGTTGAACCACGTTTTGTTGTTATCATGATAACGCCATTGGCAGCCTGGGCACCGTAAATAGCAGCGGAAGCGTCCTTCAATACTATCACACTTTCTATATCAGCGACATCCAGACGAGACATACTCCTACCTGCAATTCCGTCAACAACTATCAAAGGATTATTATTATTCAGTGTGTTGTTACCCCTGATCCTTATGGTGGCATCATCAGCACCAGGATAACCCGAACGGGTGTTGGCAACAAGTCCTGGTAAACGTCCTATCAGTGAGTTTGTAAAATTGGGCGATTTGGCAATTGCTAGCTTATCACCGCTTAAAGTGGCAACTGATCCGGTAATTGTTGCTTTCTTCGCTGTTCCATATCCTACAACAACAACCTCATCGAGGTTCATTATATCAGGTTTCATCTGTACATCTATTACTGTTCGTCCGCTGAGTGAGATCTTCTGACTGAAATACCCTACAAAGGTGAATACAAGAACAGCATTCCTGTCTTCTACATTAAGGGTATATTTGCCATTGGAATCAGTGATAGTACCGAGGGTTGTACCCTCGATCATTAAGTTCACCCCTGGCAAGGGAATACCTGTTTCATCACTAACAGTGCCAGTGACAGTTTGTTGCTGTGTAAAAGCCATTAAATGGTAAGAAAATAAAACTCCAATTAATAACAGCTTTTTAAAGAGTGCTAACTTGCTTTTTGAGAAGTGCACATAAAGTGCATTTTTTTTCATCATAATATAATTTTGATTT
>CAZPMM010000132.1:0-5911 GCA_964587405.1 uncultured Rikenellaceae bacterium | reverse complement strand
ATGCGGATTTATTTTCACACAGGATCATCCTGATGAAATCAGTGCAGGCAGATATTATGAATCTGACGAATATGTTTCGCATAATGATACTTCGGCAGGTTTCTCGAATATGCTTTACAAACTCTCCCGTAAAATAATGCTTGTAAAAAAGCGCAAACTCATACTTAAACTTACGGGTATTAAAACCGGCAAACTTCTGGATATAGGCAGCGGAAGCGGACATTTTCTACATGAAATGAAAAACGCGGGATGGGATATTACGGGAATTGAAATAAATGAAAAAGTACGCACAATATCTGAGAAAAAATTCAATCTGACAGTTATTTCTCCGGCAAATATGCATTCTGTTGAAACCGGAAGCTTTGATTGTATTACTCTATGGCATGTTCTGGAACACTTTCATGATCCTTTTAGTTATGCAAGAGAAATATACCGTCTTTTGAAACCGGGAGGTATTTGCATTGCAGCAATGCCTAACAGTGATTCTTTCGATGCTCACTATTATTTATCATCATGGGCAGCATACGACGTGCCAAGGCACTTATGGCACTTTAATCCGGATACCTTTGAAAAATTCTGCCATAAAGCCGGATTGCATTTAATGCGAATGGCATCTCTTCCGCTGGATGTATTCTATATTTCAATATTAAGTGAAAAATACAGGGGCAATAAGTTTTACTTTTTTACTGGAATGATTAAAGGGGCCTGGTTTTCAATACGCTCCTTATTCAGTAAGAATAAAGCAAGTTCACTGATCTATATTCTGAAGAAGCAATCTTAATAACGGTCGAGCCAGCGGTATTTCCTGGCATTGTCGCCCAGTTTCATTGCAAGTGTTATTTCATGTGTCCCGTAAGTTATTCTTTGGATTTCCTGCAGCGTGAAATCGAAAGCATATCCTATGAATATAGAGTTGTGCTTGACACCAACATTAGCTATTATTGCAGCATTTGTCCTGTAAGCAAGACCTGCCCAGAATCCTTTGTTGTAAATGAAAGTTACCCCTATATCAGCCTGAGGTTTAAGCTGATCCGACATCATCAGAAGAATCGATGGTTCCAGCTCGGTCATTGAATTCAGTTCAAAATAATAGGATCCGAATAAATAATAATGCCTGTCCATGCTGAAATATTTATATGCATCACTTCCAATTTTAGCTGAACCCCTGAAAAGCTGTTCTGTAGAAAAACCTGCATTATATTTTGCATTAAGAAGATAAATACCGAAAGCGGCATCAGGAACAAATATTCCACGGCGTAACTCATTATTCATCCATGGTTCATTCGGATCTTCAAAATTTATCTGTTTTTCATCAATTTTATAATGATAGCCTGTGAATGAGAGACCTAAAGAGAGCTGGGTACTGTTATGAAGCCACAAGTGATACGCGTATGAACCCTGCATTCCTGTCCTGGTGATCAGACCGTTCCTGTCGCTGAATAAATATCCTCCAAGCCCTACTTTCCCGTCCGATTTTGGTCTGAAAACCTGTTTTTTCGTGCTTGATTGCTTAAGGATATAACTCCTTTTCAATAATCTTGTCTGCCCGCTGAAAGAGAATGTCCTGGGAGCTCCCGAATAACCCACCCATTGTTCCCTGGCTGTAAGATTCCAGCTTGTGTAACCATCACTTCCGGCAACGGCAGGATTAATAAGAAACTTATTGTAAAGATATTGGCTGTATAAAGGCAATTGCTGCCCTGAAACAGTCGAGCCAAGGATTACAAGAAAACAAAACCATATAAGAAATGCTTTTTTCAAAATCCTTAATAATTATCTTTTTATCATCTTACTATAGTCACATTTCCAATAACGGGTTTTCTGCCAGGACCAAGATCAATAATATAATGGTATGAATCTATCGGAAGCAGAGATCCATTACTTCGTCCATCCCATGGACGAGGATATCCTCTTTCGGATTTCCAGACAGTACTTCCCCACCTGTTGAAGATTCTTATCTCCACATTTGGATAAAGCTCAATAAGACCAATATTCCATACGTCATTAATAAGATCTCCGTTCGGAGAAAAAGCATTCGGTATGATAAGACATATTTCATTCAGTGGTTCCACAACAACAGAATCTCTTATCATACATCCGTTCATATCGGTAACACTAACCACGAATGTACCTTCAACAATATCAGTGATCTCACTTCCTGCCGAACCATCCGACCAATTATAGGTATAATCTGTTCCTGTCACTCCTCCCGTTACTTCAAGAGTGACCATACCATCCGGTTTATCAGGACACCACGGAGGTGTTACTGAAAAACTAAGTTTTATGGAATCCGGCTCGGTCAGTGTAAACAGCGAATCGATCAGACAGCCGTTTCCGTCCTCAACATATACATTATAATCCCCTGCGGGAATATTTGTCCGTACAGCAGTACCTGCTCCGTCTGACCACAGATATGTCACTGATCCTGCATAGTTTACCGGTTCAATCTCAACGGAACCGGTACTAGCACCGGCGCAATTAATGTTGAATCCTCCGGCAATACTTTCTGATTTAATAATATTTATTCCGAAAATTCCCTGTTCCCGTATTTCGATAGTATCAAAAGCTGAACACATATTTGCATCCTTGATATTCAATATATAAAATCCGCTTCCAAGGTCTGAAATTGAGTCGCTGGTTGCGCTAAATCCATCTCCGATTTTCTGCCAGTCATAAATATAAGGTGCCAATCCACTGTTCATAGTGATGCTTATCCAACCATCTGATCTGCCATTACAACTGACATTGAATCCGTTATAATCCGACACCACTGTTTGATAAGTAATTGGCGGCGGGAGATTGATGCTTACTCCGTCTGTATAATCACATCCGTTGGCATCTTTAAAAGTAACACTGTAATAATCTGCGGTCAATCCGCTTATATCTTCGGTTACTGCACCATTTGACCAGCTAAAACCACTATAAGGTGCAATACCACCTGAAGGTGTGAGGTTAATTGAACCGTTATTAAAACCGGGTGGGTAACAGGCGATATGTGTCGGAATAAGAGTTGCTGTAACAGGGTTTGGTTCAGTGAGAATTATCACAGTATCTTTTTCGCAAAGGTTCGCATCCCTTACTCTGACATGATAAGTACCTGCTTTGAGAAATGGCTGATTACCCTGTCCCTGAACAGGTGCTGAACCATCTTCAGTACTCCAGGTGTATTCATATGAACCATTGCTCCCTCCCGTTACATTTAGATTTATCCATCCGTTTCCACCATTACAGTTAATGTTGTATGTTCCGTCGTCTGAGGTTGAAATGGCAGCATTAAATAAAAGTGGTGCTGGCTCATTAAGTGTAGCTGACGGATAAATTGAAAGTGACGGGATCTTAAGTTCACATCCGTTACTGTCTGTCACTTTGCATACATAAATCCCGGCACTAATGTTTTCAAGGTCTTCAGTTTCTGCAGTGAATGATAGCGAATCGGTCCAGAAATAAGAATATGGTTTTTTACCCCCTGAAACAGTAAGATCTATTGATCCGTCATTACCTCCATGGCACGAAATATTATATATACCGTCAGGACTTGAAGAAAGTTCAAGTTTTATAAGCTCCATTCCTTCGGGTTGTGTTATTATGACAGTATCTCTTCTCAGGCATCCCTTACGATCAGTTGTATTAAGATAGTAGTTACCTGCAGGAATATTATCAAGCCTGTCTGTGTTATCCGGACCGGATATATAACCTCCTTCAGTTTCCCAATGATAACTGAATGGCCCGCCGTTACCTCCTGTTACGGATATCGCTTTTACAAATCCGTCATCATATCCCCTGCACCTGATATTGTAACCGTTATAATCCGACTTTTGAAATGAAAGATCAATGTCCGGAGGTTTGGTAATCTCTATCTGAGGGTAGTTCTGATTGTAGCATCCGTTGGCATCCTTAATAATCAGTTTATAATAACCTGCCGGAAGATTGTATTCATGAATATAAATCTCTTTATCTGCAATTATACCTGATCTGATCGTATCCTCTTCATTGAATACCAACCAGTATTCAAATGGTGCCTTTGCAGTGGAAGACATTGATTCCCATATCCACATTTCACCATCAGCCATTCCCGGACAAATGGTTCCGTAGCCGGTAGTATCATTTACATATAAATTTGTTATAAATGTTGTGCCAAGAACCTCAAGACCGTTAATACTATTTTTGCATCCATAGCTGTCCTGAACTGTCAGATTATATTCACCTGCATAACGTATTGACATAGAGTCGCTGTTTAAGATGGTGGTATAAGTTGTATCTCCCAGCCAGGGTCTGTCAGTCCAGGTAAGTGTATCCGGTTTAGATCCCTTTGCAAGGATTGCGGTAATTACACCATTTAATCCTCCTGCACAGGTAAATGGAGTTGAGATGAACAAATCCTGAAGTGGCTTCGGATGTACTTTCACTTCAGGTATAGCTATGCTGTCATATTTACAGGCCAGACTGTTATTTTTAGGTATAATAGTATAAAATACTGACAGAACAGTATCTGAATTATTCTCATAAGAATAATTTATAATATTACCAGGCGATACAGTTCCTGGAGAATTATTTCCGATAATTTGTCCAGGCTTTCCCTGGAATGAAACGGTATAATCAAATACTATGTCTCCTTTGGTCATGGTATTCGGAGTAAGTAGTTTTATTGAGGTTGATTCACCATAACATATTACAGGAGCAGCATTCTGAAGGATAACTAATGGAGTTGGATTTACAGTTACAGTTGCCTTGATCGCATTACCAGCACAATATGTAGGTGAAGGGCCTATTGCTGTTATAAGAAAAGTTATTGTCAGAGGATTATTGGATTTGTTTATGAAAGATCCTGATAATGCATCACCGATATTATTGGCGCTTCCTGACATTGGTATCTGAGATTCAATCCCGTCAGGATTATTGCGTACCCATACGAAAGTAGTTCCGGGATCCCAATAATCAAGTCCCAGGATAATATCTTCAAATGCCATATCTGAGCATTCATGTGGCTGGAGTGCAGGTGTAGCGGTTGCAACAGGGATTTTCATTACCACCAGTGATGCTTTATTGCTTTTGACACTGTTCCTGTACCTGTCGGAAATAATACAGTAATATTCTCCTATATCGCCGAGTTCTGCTTTAAGAATGGTTAGGACGGGGGTTCTGGCTCCTTCATAGTGTTGTCCGTTCTCTATAAGAATCCCCGGTTCTTTATACCAGGCATATTTTAATCTTTCAGCACCACTTGCAATAACCCTAAATGTCGGATTTGCGCCTTCACAAACCGTCGTATCAATGGGATGAGAAATGATCAACGGTCTTATCCGTCCAAGAGCAAACTGTGTACCTGATGTTGAGATATCACCTGTCAAATTATCTCTGTGAACAACAATAGCAGAAGCATCCCTGTGAATCCCGTCTGTTGACCAGTTTCCTCCAGAGGTACGTTTAATAGCTCTTGTAATATCCCATATTGTATCAGCAAACCCTTCAGCATTAAGACTGATATTAAAATCAGAAACTGAAAATCCTCCCTTTGAAGTAAGACTCCAATAGCCGTCAGGATAACTGTCAAATACTTCGACCGGAGGATCGGGTACAGGAAGACCTTCATTTCCCGGATCAAGAGCAAAGTATTGTGAAAGTACAGAACCGCTGGAGAAAAGATTATTGGTTTTAAAATTCAAAGGATTATAGAAAGAAGTTGTGCCAAGAGGGAACAGATAATCGGCTGTTTCACTTATCCCTCTTTCAAACATACCTAATATTCTGCTCTTTGAGGTTGAAATATAATTCAGAGAAGCTGCAAAAGGATTTGAAAGATAAAGTAGATAAGACCCTGCATCAATATTTCCGACAGACATTGTAAGTGTCCCGAGAATTGTTACATTATTCTGTATTACCAAACGTTTAGACAGAGGTGCACCGGTATTTT
>CAZPMM010000131.1:0-5941 GCA_964587405.1 uncultured Rikenellaceae bacterium | reverse complement strand
TTTTTCTTCTTTCTGCTTTATAGAAATCATCAATTTCGCTCTTCTTAAGGATGTTCATTAGCTTATCCAGGAAGCCATCTTCTTTGAAATCAGGGCAATTGAGTGTCTCTGCCAATTCAGGAGCTAAAGCCGGGAATGGACTTATGAATTCTCTGGCAGTTTCGGGAAATGATTCGGTTTTTCTGAGTGTCATTGCGACAAGAGGTAGTGCCAGTGCACTTCCTGTACCAAAAGCCGGACTGTTAAAGTGTATGGCAGGAGAAGAAGCTCCTGCCCGTGCTATAATGACAAGTTTCGGATTATAAGCTGCAAACCAGGAATCGGCATAATTCTGGGTTGTTCCGGTTTTGCCGGCAAAAGGAGAGTTTATACCATAAACTGCTCTCATTGAACTTCCTGTACCTTCATTTACAGCTTTCTGAAGTATAGCGCTGATAAGCAGGCAGGATCTTTCTTCCAGTACTTTCGGGAAAACAATACCGGAATCATGGTAATAAATGATATCACCATCAGGAGTTATGATTGATGCAACTGACCATGGTTTTACTTTATATCCTCCATTTGCAAAAGCTGAATAAGCAACTGCCGTTTCTACAATATTAGCTTCGGCAGTTCCAAGCGGAAGGGAAGGCGTATTGTTAAGGTGAAAAGAAAAACCCATTTCCCTCCATAATGAATCGAGTCTTTTGAAACCAAGTTCCAGGAAAAGGTTGAAAGTGGGGATATTCATCGACCGTGTCAGAGCTCCTGCAAGTGAGTAATTCCCCCCATATGAATGATCGAAATTCTCAGGACTCCAGTCTTTATATTCTGAAAGAACAAGTGAATCATTATCAAGATAACTGCAGGGTTCAATCCCTTCTTCAAATGCCAGTGCATATAATATTGGTTTGAAAACAGAACCTAGCTGCCTTCTGGCAAGGATCTGATCATAAGGTTGGGTTGTAAAATCTATTCCGCCTACCCATGCTCTTACAGCACCATTTTGTGGATCTAATGCAAGCAATCCTGCATGAAGGGTTGTCAGAGCCCGCCTTATACTGTCTCTTATTGAAACCGAATCACTATATGTCCCTTTCCAGTCGAAGATCACCTGACGATATTTCTCATCTGCCCTGTGTGAAAGGTTTTTCTCATCCAGAATGGTTTCTGTCAGTCTGGTGAGTTGCCTTATTCCTGATGTGCTGTTATATTGATCGCGTAAGTGTTTCTGCATAACTGACAGATGATCAGCGAATGATCGTATTGCAAAGTTCTGGAGAGCCAGGTTGAGTGTTGTAGTAATAATGAGACCATCTTTTTCAATATTCCAAGTCTTACCCTGGGAAGATGATATATTATTCAATATCTCTTCAACTTCTCTTTTCACCTGAACAAGAAAATATCCCGCCAAACCCTCAGATTCCGATTTCCTGTAACTAAGTTTTACAGGTAACCTTATCAGTGAGTCGGCAACGCCGGATTCCAGATAATTATATTTTTCCATTTGTTTCAGAACAACATTTCTCCTTGTTAATGCTTTTTCAGGATTCAATGCCGGATTGTATCGCGTGGTAGCTTTAAGCATACCGATAAGCATTGCGGATTCTTCAATCAGGAGTTTCTCAATTATTTTGTTGAAATATCTTGCTGATGCTGCTTCTATTCCATAAATGTTTTCTCCAAACGAAACTGTATTCAGATAGAGTGTAAGTATTTCTTCTTTTGAAAAAGTTTTTTCAAGTCTGCCGGCAAGTATAGCTTCACGATATTTATTAACGAAAATAGAAGATTTGCCGTTCCCTTTCCTTCCAAACATGTTCTTGGCCAGTTGCTGGGTTATTGTACTTCCTCCTCCCGACTCTGATCTGTTTAGAAGGATCGTTTTCAGCAAAACCCTTAGCAGGCTCCTCGAATCTACACCCTGATGTTCAAAGAAACGTGCATCTTCTGTTGCAATAAGAGCATTGATAATATGCAAAGGCAGTTGTTCATAAGTGATATTTGTCCGGTTTTCGGTGTAAAACTTCCCGATCAGCAGACCTTCAGACGATAAAACTTCTGATGCTTCGGCATTTTTGAAGTTCCTTAGCTCCTCCACGGTCTGAAGATGACCGAAAGCACCTGAATAGACCAGTATAAAAAAGAGAAACGGTATTGTGATAAGTATTACGATAGCTATTATAAACAGTTTCAGTATCTTATTCATACGGCTCAGAAAGGATATGATTTAAAACGGGAAAAAACTCCTGGTGGTATCCCCATATATTTCAACTGACAATGATATATAATCATCACTGATAAGGCGAATTTGATCAGGTTTAATAACAGTGTTTTTCTTCCAGAATCATTTTATTAAAAATAATTCCCATATTTACAACGCCATATAGCAAAAAACAATTGAAAAAATTACCTCTTAAATATAAAATTCGAAGTACAATATTTTTTGTTTTCACATTTCAATTACTAATATCATATTGTGCTAAAAGAGCATACCCTGAATCTGTCTTTAATAATATTGAGACCAGCGCTGAAAATACTAAACTGAGGGAATTTATTGATTCAGGTACCGGAAAAAAGCTGGATACGCGTAATACAAGTCCTGACCTTATTATTGAAACTGCCAGGCAATTTCTTGGAGTGCCTCATTGTATGGGAGGATCTAGTTCCAGATGCATGGATTGTTCGGGATTGCTTGTTGCAGTATTTAAAAAGCACGGCATAATTTTACCCCATAACTCCGAGGAACAAGCGAAATTTGGTAAGATCATCGCTGTAAAGGAAGAGTTGAAAAAAGGAGATTTTGTTTTTTTCATCCGCTCATACAAAACACAACGTTTTATCACCCATTCCGGTATTTACCTGGGAAATAATAAATTCATTCATACATCATCGGCCAATGGAGTGACAATTACGTCACTTGATGACAACTGGTGGAAAGAAAAGTTTATTTTTGGGACCAGGATATTCAATTAAGGAATGTTTTGATCCGGAGGAAAAGAACTTAAAGTATATAAATTAGCGCGTTGTGGAATGTCTGGGAGGGAAAATACCGAATCTTATTTTGTATAAGCCTGGCCAATGGCTGAAGCCATACTGCCCGGAATTGCGGCTATAATGGTTCACAATTCACTACTAAGATGGGATGCCTGCAATATGAAGTTTGCCGGTTATCAGGATGCTCAGAAATACCTGCGCCGCAATTGTTGAAAAGGATGGAATACAAAAGGTTTCTAATATATGACAAACAAAAAAATTTCAGTGTGGCTCGTTACCATTCTCAGAATAGTAACCGGCTGGCATTTCCTTTATGAAGGAATCGCCAAACTTTTCAACCCAAACTGGTCATCAGCGGCATACCTCATGGAGTCGAAATGGCTCTTCTCAGGAATGTTCCACCGGATGATAAGCAATAATATAGGATTGCAGATTGTCGACTTTCTTAATATCTGGGGACTAATAATCATCGGTATTTGCCTTTTCATCGGAGTTTTTACACGTATTGCATGCATTACAGGAGCATTGCTGTTACTGATGTATTATGTTGCCAATCCCCCATTCATGCCTTCTTCAATACCATCAATAAGCCATTTTTATATTATCAATTATAACCTGATCGAAGCTATTGTACTGATTGTAATTGCATTTTATCCACCGGATCATCTTTATGGGATACAGAGATACCTTGTTTCAGTTCATTTAAAAAGGAAAGAGAAAAAATTCCCGGCTGATGATAATATCACAACTGAGAACACCGCTAACTCCAGAAGAGAATTAATCAAGAACCTGGCTGTTCTTCCCCTTTTTGGAGGTGTTTTATTTGGAATGGCAAAAAAAAGAGGATGGCTCAGCTTTGAGGAAGAAAATCTTTCAGCCAGAACAGATGCGGTCAGCAGTGCATCGCTTATCCTTGGAAATGTACAATCGTTAAAGGAACTGAAAGGACAAGTTCCCTCCGGTAAAATTAAGAACTATACACTAAGCCGTATTATGATAGGAGGAAATCTCATAAGCGGTTTTGCACATTCAAGAGACCTTATTTATGTATCAACATGGCTTAAGAAATATTTTACAGATGAAAAAGTCATTGAGACTTTGTGGCTATGTGAAGCTTGTGGCATTAATACCGCAATTTTACGATGTGATGAGGACACTATCAGGATACTTGAAAAATTCTGGAACAGAGGAGGCAGGATACAATGGCTGGCTCAGACTTATCCGAAAGGAAATGATCTCTCGAATATAAAAATGGCCATTGATCATGGTGCTATGGGTGCATTTGTTCAGGGAGGGATAGCCGACAAGATTGTCAGGGAAAAAAAGATAGACGATCTTCAGAAACCAATTGAATACATCCGGAACCAGGGAATAATAGGAGGTACTGCCGCTCATTCAATGGCTGTCCTTGAAGCGTGTTCAGAAAACAAAATTGAAGTCGACTTCTTTATGAAAACATTCCATCACCATAATTACTGGTCTGCAACCCCGGTCGATCCCGGCAATCCCGAACTTCCGGAGCAAGGTAATGACCATAATATGGCTCATGACAACCTTTGGTGCATGTCTGACAGTGCGGTAAGCGAATTTTTTAAAAAGAATCCGACACCATGGATCGCTTACAAGGTATTTGCTGCAGGCGCCATCAAACCTGAAGACGGATTACGCCATGCTTTCAATAGCGGAGCTGATTTCGCATGTGTCGGTATGTTTGATTTTCAGGTTGTCGAAAATTCAAATATCACTTATTCACTGCTGAACTCACAACTGAACAGGGAGAGGAACTGGTACGCTTAAAATATTATTATTGCAAACCTCAGCCCCTCAGTAAAATAGTAAACTAAGAATTAAGCTGTGAATGCCAAAAGTTGTTCCTGAGGAAAAAGATGTAATTAAATATTAGCTCCTCCGAAAATTACAAACATAACTGCAGCCAGGGCAGCACCTATCATCGGACCAATAACAGGAACCCAGGAATATTTCCAGTCACTGTCTCTTTTATTATTGATCGGCAGAATAAAATGCATGATCCTCGGACCAAGATCACGTGCTGGATTTATCGCATAACCCGTTGGCCCGCCAAGAGAAAGACCTACACCAAGAACAACCAGTGCCACAGGCAAGGCATTTAATGCGCCAAGCCCGACATCCGGAACTGCCATATACAGAACAGCAAGTGAAAGAATATATGTTCCGATTATTTCAGTTATAAGGTTATACCAGTAACCTCTTATATTAGGTATTGTTGAAAAAACAGCAAGTTTGGCATCTGCATCATCCGTTGCATCAAAATGTTTCTTATATGCAAGCCATGCAAGCGTGGAACCGAACATTGCTCCCAATATCTGTGCAGTAATATAAAGCGGCATCAGTGAAGCTGAAAATTTACCTGCAAGGACAAGAGCAAGTGTAACGGCAGGATTAAGATGAGCGCCGCTGACATCTGCTGCTATAAGGACTCCGGTAAAGACACCTATAGCCCATCCCATTGATATTACTATCCATCCGCTGTTATTTCCTTTTGTCTTATTCAATAATACATTTGCAACAACTCCGCTCCCAAGACAGAGGATCATGGCTGTTCCGAAAAATTCTGCAAAAAACTGGTTCATACTTTTAGAATTTATTGTTAGTTATCATTATCGTACTGTCATTACGGCGAAGTGAAGCAATTATTTCTGATCCTGGCTGTCTTCGGATGCCGTATGCCCGTTCATGAAAACCAGCTGTCAGTCGCCGGATACCGCTTATCTCTCTTCCGACCATGCTTCCACTGCTTTTACCGCTCTTTTCCAACCGTTAATAAGCTCTTCTCTTTCGCTGATCCCGATAGCCGGAAAAAAGACCTTGTCAACCTGCCATTGCTGTTTTATCTCCTTCAGATCATTCCAGTAACCAACTGCAAGACCTGCTAGATATGCTGCTCCAAGAGCTGTCGTTTCAGTAATTTTCGGTCTGACTACAT
>CAZPMM010000130.1:0-5948 GCA_964587405.1 uncultured Rikenellaceae bacterium | reverse complement strand
TGTTTTTTGTGACATACACAACTTCTTTTTCAGCATCATCTAGGTATGAATGTTCTGTTATGTGCTTTGCCAGTTCAGTTCCTATTCCGGGAATTCTTACAAGGTTCCTGAATGGTTCATTGAATACTGCCTCCACACTGCCAAGATGTGAAACAAGTTTCCGGGCGTTTATATCGCCAATACGAGGAATAAGTCCTAGAGCAATTTTATGCTTCAGGGATACTTCTTCAGACATGGCTCAAATAATTGTACATCAAGCAACACCCATATCCAGCATCGAATTTGCTACCTTCAGGAATGCTGCAATATTTGCTCCTTTTACATAATTGATATAACCATTGCCCTGGTTACCGTATTTAACGCACTGTTCATGGATGTTACGCATTATTTCATGCAACCTTGCATCCACTTCATGCTGGTTCCATCTCATTTTCATCGAATTCTGTGTCATTTCCAGTCCTGAGGTTGCAACTCCTCCTGCATTCACAGCTTTTCCGGGTGCAAAAAGAATTTTATTTTTATTGAATTCCTCTACAGCTTCAGGAGTGCATCCCATATTTGATATTTCTGCAACCATGAGGACACCGTTTTCAATAAGTTTTTTTGCATCTTCTCCGTTAAGCTCGTTCTGGGTTGCACATGGAAGGGCAATATCGACTTTAACTTCCCATGGTTTTTTGCCCTGATGGAATTCAGCACCTTCATATACATATGAATATGGTTTGACTATATCCTGATTTGATGAGCGTAGTTCCAGCATATAATCTATTTTCTTTCCTGAAATTCCTTCAGGATCAAATATATAGCCATCAGGTCCAGATATAGTCACTACTTTGGCTCCAAGTTCTGTTGCCTTGAGTGCGATACCCCAGGCTACATTTCCGAAGCCAGATATTGAAATCGTCTTCCCTGCGATGGTCTCATTTCTGGTTGCCAGCATCTCCTGAACGAAGTAAATACCGCCAAATCCTGTTGCTTCAGGCCTTATAAGAGAACCACCCCAGTTAATACCTTTTCCTGTCATAACTCCTGAATGATTACCTTTTAGTTTTTTGTACATACCGTACAGATAGCCGATTTCACGTCCGGCGACACCTATATCCCCTGCAGGAACATCTGTTTCAGGACCGATGTACTTCCATAGTTCCAGCATGAATGATTGACAGAATCTCATCACCTCCATATCCGATTTGCCCTTGGGATCAAAATCAGATCCACCCTTACCTCCTCCCATGGGAAGAGTGGTAAGGGCGTTTTTAAATATCTGTTCAAATCCCAGGAACTTAAGAATGGAAAGATTGACGCTCGGATGAAAGCGAAGACCACCTTTATACGGACCAATTGCATTGTTGAACTGAATCCTGTATCCGATATTCACTCTCACATTCCCTTCATCATCGAACCATGGTACTTTGAATATAAGTATACGGTCAGGTTCAATTATGCGTTCAATGATCTTTGCCGATTCAAATTGTGGATTTTCGTTATAAACTTCCTCAATTGATTCCAACACCTCACGTACTGCCTGAAGATACTCAACCTCTCCCGGATGTTTCTTTTCGAGGTTGTTCATTACTGTGTCAACATTCATTTTTAAAATATTTGGTTAATTTTTTTTCGCAGCAAATATAATAACAAGTCGGTAGTTGGAAAATAAATTCAGTCAGCTCTTTTGCCATCTGTAAATTTCCAGATTCCGACTCATTATATTAAGAATATTATGATCTAAATCCGAGGTATAGTTCTCTCATTAAGAATGATTTAACTAATATTACTGTCGTTTTTTCAGGATTTGGGCAGATGTTCATTCAAAGCCCGGATCAGTTTGTTCCTCTGATCTTTGCTCAGTGCACTTAAATGGATGGGAGGGTATTTAGCTATTCCATGACCAACTTTCTGAAACAGTATAAGGATCTTATCAAGACCAAAAAGTCTTGATTCAGTTTTATAGCTTGCAAAAGCAGTTTTATATATCTTGATAGAGTTCTTTTTACCACCAGCCATTCCGGCATTGAAATATTTAAAAACAATATTCTCATCGTCATCCGAGTATGAAATATACTGGTAATTAAGTATCACAGGGATGAAGAAGAATATGAGATATAAAACAATCAATATTATTGTACAGGTTACATCATTTAGTCCGAGAACAGGAAATTTTATAAGTTTTATCAGATAAGCGGCTGCAAGATATGTGAGGATCAGAACAGTGGCAATAAAAAGTTTTATCCTAATACTGATTATTTGTTTGGTATTATCGAATGTCATTCCATAGAAAATTTTTTATAAACTTAATCTTTTTTTCTTAAAGAACCTTACCATTATATCACTGCACTCTTTTTCAAGAATACCTCTTTTCACTTTAGATTTGGGATGAAGAAAGCGGTCTGAAATCAGTGAATATCCTTTTTTGTGGTCGGTTGCTCCGTAAACCAGAAAGGAAATCTGGCTCCATCCCAATGCGCCTGCACACATTGCACAAGGTTCGACAGTGACATAAATAGAACATCCGGTCAGGTATTTTCCCCCGAGCCAGTTTGCAGCAGCCGTAATTGCCTGCATCTCGGCATGTGCAGTGGGATCGTTTAGCGTTTCAGTCAGATTATGTGCCCGTGCAATAATTATGTCATTACAGACAATTACTGCTCCTACAGGTACTTCATCTTTTTCAAAAGCTTTATTTGCCTCTTCAAGTGCGGCACGCATAAATTGTTCATGTCTGTTTACCTTCATATGTCAGGATATCTTCATTAAAAGTATTAAAATTCAGTCAATACTCAAATTTTCTTATTTTTGCTGAAGTTTAAAAAAAGGTAAATATGTATCGGACACATACATGTGGAGAATTACAAATCTCAGACACGGGAAAAGAGGTTACATTGTGCGGATGGGTTCAGAAATCGAGGGATCTTGGAGGTATGACATTTCTTGATCTGCGTGACAGATATGGAATTACTCAGCTTGTCTTTAATATGGAAACCAATGCTTCACTATGCGGGCAGGCACGTAAGCTGGGTAGAGAATATGTTATACAGGCTACAGGTAAGGTAAGGGAAAGAAGTAATAAGAATCTCAGAATTCCGACCGGAGAAATAGAGATTGATGTTACAGAAGTGATTGTACTAAACCCAAGTGATATACCTCCGTTCACCATTGAAGATGATACAGATGGAGGAGAAGAACTCAGGATGAGATACCGCTATCTTGATCTTCGCAGACCATCTGTTAAGAATAATCTGATCCTGCGTCACAGGATGGCTCAGGAGGTTCGCAGTTACCTTGATGCTGAAGGATTTCTGGAAATTGAAACACCTTTTCTGATTAAATCGACTCCGGAAGGTGCCCGCGATTTCATTGTACCGAGCAGAATGCAACCTGGTACATTTTATGCACTTCCACAGTCTCCACAGACTCTTAAACAGTTATTGATGGTTTCGGGATTTGACAGGTATTTCCAGATTGTACGATGTTTCAGGGATGAAGATCTGAGGGCTGACAGGCAACCTGAATTTACCCAGATTGACTGTGAGATGTCTTTTGTGACAAGGGATGATATACTCAATACATTTGAAGGCCTTGTTAGACACCTTTTCAGAAAGATAAAGGCTATTGATATTAGTGAACCGTTCCGGAGGTTGTCCTATAATGAAGCAATGGAATCTTATGGTACTGATAAACCGGATATCCGTTTTGGAATGGAAATCAAAGATCTTAGCGGAATTGTTCGCGGACATGGTTTTTCTGTGTTTGATAATTCAGAATATACAGGTGCTATCTGCGCCCCCGGTTGTGCAGGTTATTCACGGAAACAGATTGATGAACTGACTGATTTTGTAACAAAGCCACAGATCGGGGCAAAGGGGCTGGTCTCATTAAGGTATGGAAAAGACGGCTCGCTCAAATCTTCGGTAGATAAATACTTTAGCACTGAAGACCTGACTGTATGGACGAGTAATATGAAAGCAACAGAAGGAGATCTTATTCTTGTAATGTCAGGAGACAGGAAAAAAATTCTTCCGGCATTGTCTTTGCTGAGGCTTGAAATGGGTAACAGGCTGGGATTAAGAAATAAGGATGTTTATAAACCTTTATGGGTTGTGGATTTTCCTCTTCTTGAATGGAATGAAGAAGATAAGCGTTTTTATGCAATGCATCATCCTTTTACTTCTCCGCGACCGGAGGATATGACGCTTATGGAGACAGATCCTGCCGCAGTAAAGGCAAATGCATACGATCTGGTTATCAACGGCGTAGAAATAGGAGGAGGGTCTGTAAGGATACATGATGTTTCTCTGCAGCAATTGATGTTAAAGACTCTGGGGTTTACTGAAGAAGAAGCATCACGGCAATTTGGATTTCTGATGGATGCTTTCCGATACGGTGCTCCGCCTCATGGAGGAATAGCTTTCGGATTTGACAGAATGACAGCGCTATTCGGAGGACAGGACTCAATCCGTGACTTTATTGCTTTTCCGAAAAACAACTCCGGCAAGGACATTATGCTGGATACTCCTTCTCAGGTATCGGACAGGCAGCTAATGGAACTGATGATAGAAATAACTAAAGAAAACAAAGACTGATTTTATTATTTATGAAACTTACTTTTATATGTTTTTGTTTTTCTTTAATCCTGACCTTTCTGAATATTCATGATTCCCAGCTATGCTTTTTTTACTTTCTGAAAAAGATTTATTCCTGTAAATATTGTTAAATTATTCTGCCTTTTAGTGTTGCCGATGTGCATTTTTCTATATTCACATTGACATACTCTCCCTTCATTTTATTATCCGCAGGGAATACCACTACCTTGTTCTGTGAAGTACGTCCAGTAAGAAAATCATCAGATCTTTTTGAGTAACCTTCAATAAGCACTTCAAAAACTCTGCCAAGATCATTTTTCTTTGATTTCACAGAAAGAGAATTCTGTAAAGAAATTATTTCATTGAGTCTTTTTATTTTTATTTCTTCCGGGACATCGTCTTTAAGTTTTCTTGCTGCACAGGTTCCCGGTCTTTCACTGTACCGGAACATGTATGCAAAATCGAATCCTGCCCATTTCATAAGTGTGAGAGTATCATTATGATCCTCATCAGTTTCAGTACAGAATCCAGTTATAATATCAGTTGAGACAGAACAATCCGGAAGAATCTTCTTTATTGATTCTATAAGTTTCATATAATCTTCGCGGGTGTATTCACGGTTCATAAGTTTCAGTATCCTGCTGCTACCGCTCTGTACCGGCAGGTGAATATGTCTGCAGATATTATTGTTTGCGGCAATTGTTTTCAGGAGATCTTCAGAGAGATCCTTTGGGTGTGATGTAGTAAATCTAACCCTCAGGAGCGGACTTGTTTCTGCCACTTTTTGAATTAAAGTATGGAATTCCATACTTCCCTTTTCAGAAGACCATCTGTAAGAATTCACATTCTGTCCGAGAAGAGTGACTTCCCTGTGTCCTGTATTAAATAGTCTTTTTATTTCATTCAGTATAGAGTAAGGGTCACGGCTTCGTTCGGCTCCTCTTACATAGGGTACTATGCAATAGGAGCACATATTGTTACAACCTCTCATAATGGATACAAAAGCAGAAATACCATTGTTATCATAGTGTAATGGATTGATATCGGCATAGGTTTCGCTGCGGGAAAGCTGAATATTGACAGCTTTCCTTCCTTCTTCTGCTTCCTCAATGAGTGAAGGCAGATGACGGTAAGTGTCCGGACCGGCAACTATGTCAATAAGATTTTCTGCTTCAAGCAGTTTTTCTCTCAGGCGTTCAGCCATACATCCGGCAAGACAGACTATCAGGTTTCGGTTTTTCTTTTTCAGATGTCTTATTTCCTTCAGCCTGTTCCAAATCCGCTGTTCGGCATTTTCCCTGATCGAACAAGTATTTATCAGTATCAGATCCGCTTTGCGTATTTCTTTTTCCGTTTTAAAACCTATTT
>CAZPMM010000129.1:0-5951 GCA_964587405.1 uncultured Rikenellaceae bacterium | reverse complement strand
AATTTATTTTTAATAACAGGTCCACCAAGAGAAAACCCATATATGGCGTTTGACTCTTCAGGGCGGTCGCCAAAGTCTTTTTCCCCGATCTTATTTCCTCGCAAATTCTGATTTGTATGGTATGTATAAGCAGTTCCTTTTATTGTATTTGTTCCCGATTTCGTAATTGCGTTTATTCCACCGCCAATAAAGTTGGTCTGACGAACATCATAAGGTGCAATAACAACCTGTACTTCTTCAATAGCATCCAGGGAAATCGGATTACCTCCGCCTGGCAGATTACTTGACAGGCCAAAGTTATTGTTGAAATTTGAGCCATCAACAGTAAAATTGGTTGAACGGCCGTCACCACCGGCGAAACTCATACCGTTTGTGTAGGGAGAAACCCTTGTCATATCGCTTATGCTCCGGTTAATAGTTGGCAAAACTACCATTTGCTCTCCCGAAATATTAGTTGTAGCGCCTGTTTTTGTGGTACTGAATTTTGAAGTTCTGCTGCCAATAACAGTCACTTCCCGTAGTGCAGTACTCGTTTGTGACAAGTCAGCATTAAGAACTGTATTTTCTCCGAGTAATAAAAATATTTCCGTAAATGTTCTCTTAGCGTAACCCACAAATGAGACCTCAACCTTGTAAGGCCCGCCAGGACGCATACCTTCTATATTATATAAGCCCTGATTATTTGTTGTGGCTCCATATACCGTACCCGAAGGTTCATGAATTGCAACAATCGTTGCTCCTGCCATAGCTTGTTGCTGTTCATCAATTATTCTTCCGCTTAGGAAAGAAGTTGTTGACCCCTGTCCGTACGTAAATAATACAAAACAGAAGAAAAACAACGAGGTTAATAAATGTTTTGAATGTCTGATCATTTAATTATGGATTTAAGTTTAAGAAACTGATATTGTAATTAATAATAATTTCATTTCATGGTTTTAGAAAAAAATACCCTTATAAATTCCGGGCAATTGAATTTACACTGCTTATATGATCCCGTCAAATTGTACATAAGTAGTTGTCAACAAGTTTTCATCAATGTGTGTTAATACCTTTCTCTGTTATCCATCCCATTATTTTACGGGTTGCTCCGACATTTTCCCTTACATATTTTCCGGCTGAAACGGCAGTTTCCTTATATGATTTTTCATCCGAAAGCAGGGTTTCAAGAACCGATCTGAATCCATTAAAATCACAGAATTGTTTTGCTCCTCCCAGAGAAATCAGATCAACCGCTTCCCGGAATTTTTTATGATTTGGACCAAATAATACAGGAATCCCCCAGCAGGCTGGTTCAAGAATATTATGGATCCCTCTGCCGAATCCTCCCCCAACTTCAGCGATATACGCATACCTGTAAGCCGACGACAGCATACCTATATTATCAATTATCATAACCCTTGCATCCCTTTCCCCTCCGGTAAATGTGGAAAATTTTACACATTTCACTCTGAATAATTTAATAAGTCTTTCAATATTCTCTTTTTCAATCTCATGTGGGGCAAATATCCACTTCATTCTGCCGGGAAATTCATTAATGTAGCCAGCAATTATCTCTTCATCGGGTTTCCAGCTGCTTCCCGCAAGAAAAAGTTTTTCGTTCCCTCTGAAACTTTCAATCTGCGGAATGGATTTTGCCATTCCTGCTATTTCAAGCACCCTGTCAAACCTTGTATCTCCCGCAATTGTGACAAGCCCTGTTCCCAAACCTCTCAGTAATTCCTCTGATTCCTTATCCTGAACAAATACATGGCTGAAATTTTTCAGTATTTTCCTGAAAAAACCTCCATACCATCTGAAAAAAATCTGATCTTTTCTAAAAATTGCCGATATAAGTAAAAGAGGAATTTTATTTCCGGAAACTGCAGACAAATAATTATTCCAGAATTCATATTTCACGAATATAACAAGTTCTGGTTTTATAATTCTTAAAAATTTTTCAGCATTTTGTTTTGTATCCGGTGGCAGATAGCATACAATATCTGCCTGCTGGTAATTCTTGCGTATTTCATATCCTGAAGGAGAGAAGAAGCTGAGAAGTATCCTGTATTCCGGTCTTTCTCTTTTTAATGCTTCTATTACAGGTCTTCCCTGTTCAAATTCGCCCAGAGAGGCACAATGGATCCAGATATATTTTCCGTCTGGCTTTACTTTCTCCTTCAGAATTTTAAAAGATTCCCTCCTGCCCTTTACAAGCAGCCGTGCTTTATGATTGAACGGCGAAACAAGAATTGTTATAGCCGAATAAAGCAATATTCCCAGATTATATATAAGTATCATAGTTTCTTGAGCGTGACAAAGGTAAGAAAAAGGTACAATGGCACAAGGGGTCAGCGGTGCAATGGCAAAAGATTCGTATATGTATTTTACTTCTAAGGCGTTATGATGTTACGGAGGTATGAAGTTACAGGGTTTCGGCGTTACGCAGTTGTACAGTTGTGCTGTTTTGCCATTGTGCTATTAAATAAATCCTGCTATTTTTGCATTGTAAACCCCTGATTCCCATGGTACGGCTTATAGCACTTTTCATTTCAATTGTACTGCAGATAATAGCGGCATCAATTGCCTTCGGATTCATGAAAATGACACGATACAGGCTTTCATGGATACTTCTCTCCCTGTCATTTGTTCTGATGGCTGTCCGTAAAATAATCCAGCTTTCGGAATTATTACGGGGAACACCATCATATATGTGGCAAATGGTTGATGAATGGATGGGTGTTGTGATATCATTCATGATAATAATCGGTGTGGTACTGATAAGAGAGATTTTTTATTCCCTTAAAAAAGCTGATATCGACCGGTCACGAACAGAAGTGAGAGTACTGAATGCAATAATCAATACAGAGGAAAATGAAAGAAAGCGCTTCGCAAAAGATCTTCACGATGGTCTGGGACCTATACTTTCCACTGTTAAAATGTCACTTACATCACTGGCTCCAAGGATAAATGAATCTTCCGATATAGAAATACTGAAGAATACAAATCACCTGGTAAATGAGGCTATAAACACCATAAAGGACATATCAAACAATCTGAGTCCGCATATTCTGGAAAACTTCGGACTGTCAAGTGCAATAGGTGCCTTTACGACAAAGATCAACCAGACCAGGGCTGTAGAGATTGATTTCAAAACAAATATGGAAAATAACAGACTTGATCCCGACAAGGAAGTTGTAATTTACCGTGCTGTATGTGAGCTTATCAATAACTCAATTCAACATTCGGGAGCTTCATCCATTGAAATTGAACTGAACAAGCACGAGAAATTTGTTACATTACAGTTTTCCGATAACGGAAGAGGTTTTGATTTATCAAAGCTCAGTAAAGAAGATACCAAAGGTATGGGACTCTCTAACATCGAAACACGTGTAAGGACCGTCGAAGGGGTTTTTATCCTTGAAAGTTCACCGGGAAGGGGGACAAATGCACTAATAAAAGTAATGGAATAACATAAAAACCCGAAATAGTGAAAATGGAACCTTAGTTAACCGGAGACATCACGGAATTATTATCATGGAAAAAATAAGTATAATTATTGTTGACGATCACCAGCTTTTCAGAAACGGATTAAAGATACTGCTTAACTCATTTGCAGACCTGGAAGTTACAGGAGAAGCATCAAACGGTGTGGAATTTCTGAAACTGATCGAATCAGTCGCGGCAGATATTGCCCTGATGGATATTAATATGCCGGAAATGGATGGTATAGAGGCAACAAAAAAAGGCCTTAGAATCAGGCCGGAGATAAGGATCATCGCTCTTTCAATGTACGGAGAGGAAGATTATTATTACAGAATGGTTGATGCAGGAGTAAAAGGATTCCTGCTGAAAGATTCTGGTATTTCTGAAGTAAGGGACGCTATTCTTACCGTAATGAAGGGTGGAAGTTATTTCTCGCAGGAATTATTATATCATGTCATCCAGAAAATAAAACACAGAGAACAGGAAAATAAATCAGCAAATCTGAGCAGAAGAGAGAAAGAAATCCTTGCAAAAATTTGCGAAGGATTATCGAATCAGGAAATTGCCGATTCATTATTCATCAGTAAAAGAACTGTTGACAAACACAGGGCAAATCTTCTCGGAAAAACAAATTCAAAGAATACAGCCAGTCTAATACTTTTTGCAATAAAGAACAAACTTATCGAGATCTGAGATGAGCAAGCCATATAATCTGGGACAGACAGGAGAAGAAAAAGCTGCACTTTACCTTACTGAAAAAGGATACAGAATATTACAACGGAACTGGAAGGCAGGGAAATTTGAAATTGACATTATTGCAGAAACATCTGATTTTATTGTATTTGCAGAAGTAAAGACCAGATCGGACAATTATCTTGTAAATCCTTCAGATTCAGTAACATCTGTAAAACAAAGATCGATTATATTTGCTGCCGACACTTTTCTAAAAAGATACGATATCGATAAAGAAAGTCGTTTTGATATTATAACAGTAATAAAAAAAGGAGATACATATCAGATCGAACATATTGAAGATGCTTTCTATCCAACATTAAGATAAACCCTTAAACCATGAGAAAAAAACTACTGTCACTGGCATTGTCTTTTGTAATTGGCTTTTCAGCATTTGCTCAAAAAAAACAAAAATCTTCAGTTGCTGAAGTTAAGGAAGGTTATAAATTCACAACCCTTACCGAACTTGGGGCAACATCAGTAAAGAATCAGGCTTCGACCGGAACATGCTGGTGCTTTGCCACGGCTTCATTCATTGAATCCGAATTATTGAGAATGGGGAAAGGGGAATATGACCTTTCTGAAATGTTCATTATCAGGAAAAATTATGAAAAGCGATTAAAAGACAATTACCTTCGCAGGGGTAAGGGAAATTTGGGCCCCGGAAGTCTTGCCCACGACTTTATGAAGATCTTTGATGAATTCGGTATTGTACCTGATGAAATCTACCACGGACTTAATTACGGTTCTCCCACACATAATCATAGTGAGCTGCAGGATTTCATTAATGCTGTTGCAACTGTTCCTGTACAACGCAGAAATGAAAGCGAACAGTACAGGAAAATAGTTAAATCTATTCTTGACACATATTTGGGAGAAGTTCCTGAATCCTTTACATACAAAGGAACAACCTACAATCCGAAATCCTTTGCGGCTTCCCTTGGTATAAATACTTCTGATTATGTCGAAATAACATCATTCACTCATTTCCCCTTTTATTCCCGGGGTATACTTGAAATTCCGGACAACTGGACAATGGAATGTTTCTATAATGTTCCCCTCGATGAACTGATAGAAATAATGGATTATTCCTTCAGCCAGGGATATACTGTCAACTGGGACGGGGATGTCAGTGAAAGCGGATTCTCACACCAGAAAGGTTATGCAGTGATACCCTCGGGTTCATCGGAGGAGAGAGGGCCGGCTACCGACAGAGACCGGTTTGAAAGAACCACTGTCCGAAGACCAGGAACCGGTTTATCATCAGATACAGAATCTCCCGGTCCGGAATTAAATATAACACAGGAATTAAGACAAAGAGGCTATGAAAGGTTTTCAACGACTGACGATCATCTGATGCATCTTACCGGAATTGTGAAGGACCAGAACGGTACCAAATATTACAAGACAAAAAATTCATGGGGTACGGAACGAAATGCTTTCGGCGGATACCTGAACATGTCTGAAAACTATGTCCGGGCTAAAACATTGTTCATTATGGTCCATAAAAACGGAATACCGCCTGCAATCAGAACAAAACTGGGATTATAGTTTATTTTTTGTCTCACAAAAGTTCCTCATAGATTTTAAAACAACAGAATACATGTTCTGTGGAACTTACTATACCTCTTATTCTGTGTAATGGTTTTAACCTTCGAATAGAAGATTACAGCCTCTGATATCACTGCTGTCAAATCTTCCCAGTACCTCAAAACTGCCATCCGGATGAAGTTTACTAAGGTCATCCGTAGCTATAA
>CAZPMM010000128.1:0-5958 GCA_964587405.1 uncultured Rikenellaceae bacterium | reverse complement strand
GAATGCTTTCTGATAAACCAGTTTTCCCGCTTCATCGAACTGTTCTTTGGTCTTTTCGTCTTTTACAAACTCTATTCCCAGTAAAAAAACCTTTATCTTTTACATCTCCAAATATCCGATGCTCTTTCTTCATCTTCTCCTGAAATATTCTACAACACTACGTATATTCTCCAGTATACTCCTCTTCTTCTATTACTCCTATATCAAGGCCAGAACTGATGAACATGCCATCGGATCACCTCCATTGCAATCCTGTATGAATATAACCGTATCGTATTCAAATTTTCCCGGTAATTCCGACACCATCTTATCCATCAGCATATTCTTTACCGTGGTCGTGAAATCTTGTGTGGTCATCAGCTCCATATCCCCATTCAACACATACTGGAAATAACTTTACCTGTGAACTCAGTCCCTTCATGTATTCCATTGTATTCGAATGCATCTTTTTTGATAGAGAGGCTCCTTGTTTCTGTTACCAACTTCGCCATACAAGATGCACTTGCTTTCCACCATTCTTTTGCTATTTTTTAATTAGTTTTTATATTAAAATAATAATTAAATTAGAATAAGACTCAATAATTCAAGTCTGATCGAAAGTTATAAAAATAATCAAAAATAATCGTGTTTCTGCTATTTTAAATTTCATTTCCATATTACTTTAAGAAATATTATTTCTTATGAATAATAAGTCATTTTTTGACGCAACAATATAAAAAGAAATATTAATAATAAAACTGGAGAGATTTATCAATACTAATGAAAATAGCATATCTCAACTTTCTATTTATCTAAATTCATGGGTATTATGCCATATGATCAGTATAATATCATAATTGATTATTATAATTAATTATGATAATTAATTATAATACATTTTAATATATTCTTTTTATGAAGAATATTGCTTCACTTAATTAATTTTTTTATTTTTGACAATATATAAAAACGATCAAATTCGATCATAATCTTAATTTGTGATTACAAAAATCAGAATTCAGAAATGACTCAGAAACAGTAAGAATTCCTGGAAAGAGGATTTAAATATTAAAAAAAAGTTTTATCAATAATTAAAAAGCCTATGAAGAAGATACCCAAATGAATCATCCATTAAACCAGCTTAAGCCTTTCTCTACGGAAAAATGTACTTCATTTTATTGAAAATTGATACCTTTTGGGAATATAATTCCCATTTAAATGCTAACCCACAAAAAGTTTTAAAAATTGAAAATTGATTAAACCAACAATTATGTTAAAAAGAAATTCAGTTAAAATCTTCTTAAAATTGAAGATTTTTTTGGTAATTCTGTCTTTTGCTACATTTAATGTATTTGGAGAAGGTTCATCAGGAGACTTTAAAGACCTCACCAAATACAAAAATAAAATGGCAGGATTGATTCAGCAAGCTAAAATTACCGGTAAGGTAATTGATGAGAATGGTGATGCCATTCCCGGAGTAAATGTTCAGGTCGAGGGTACAACTCTGGGTACTCTTACCGATGTAAATGGCAATTATTCGATAGAAAAACCAAGAGATAATGTTGTACTTGTCTTTTCATTTATTGGATATACCACCCAGAGGATATCTGCAGCGGGCAAAACTACAATAAATGTTAATCTGGCTGCCGAAGTTACGGCTCTTGAAGAAGTGGTAGTGACAGGATATTCAACACAAAGAAGAAAAGACATAACGGGATCTGTTGCAGTTATGGATATCACAACTGTAAAAACGGTTCCGGCCCAGTCTGCGATTGAAACACTTCAGGGATTGGCTTCCGGTGTCAATGTATTCAGATCTGGTGCACCAGGTTCAACAAGTAAGATCTTCATAAGAGGTATAACAAATTTTGGTGATACAGATCCTTTGGTTATTGTTGATGGTATTGAGCAGAATCTGAACAATATCAGTGCAAAGGATATTGAGTCAATCCAGGTTCTTAAAGATGCGGGAGCTGCATCAATTTATGGTGTAAGAGGTGCAAACGGAGTAATACTGGTAACAACAAGGAAAGGTAAAAAAGGAGCTCCTGTTATTTCCTATGATGGCACCTTTGGTATGCAATACCCGCTTGCTGGTAATCCTCTGAATTTACTGAACTCCAAGGATTATATGACAGTTTATAATATTGCATTCCCGGGGAATGTACTATATAAAAATGGATTACCCGATTATACATATATGGGTCCGGCAGGATCGGGCGTTGCCATGGAAGGAGATCCCGCAGTCAATCCTTCGAAATACTTTCTGGAAATTCCGAATAAAGGTAAAAATTATGTAATTCAGAAGGTTAACAAGGAAGGAACAGACTGGTGGCATGAAGTATATAAACCAGCTCCCACTACTGAACACAATTTAAGTGCAAGCGGAGGAACTGAAAATTTAAATTATCTCTTAGCCCTGGGATATCTGAACCAGCATGGTACAATTATAAAAAGTTATCTGAAAAGATATTCTGTGCGGATCAATACTCAGGCAAGTATTGGAAAAAATTTGCGGCTAGGTGAAAACATTAACTTAGTATTCAGAGATGTTGGCCCCGCTGGCGGAACAACTCCCTACTCGTTGCAACCTACCATACCAGTTAAGGATATTATGGGCAATTGGGCAGGTTCATTCGGAGGACCTCTGTTAGGACAGGGATCTAATCCGGTTGCCGGGCAATACCGGAGTATGGATAACATAAATAATGAATGGTTCCAGGTAGGTAATATTTTTGCCGAACTTGACTTTCTGAAAGATTTTACAGCAAGAACCAGTCTCGGATACAACTTCAGCCAATCATTCTACCACAGTTTTAGTACTACTCCTTATGAAAACAGTGAAAATAATAATGCTTTAAATCAACTTTCAATAACTTCAGGTTATGGAAGAACAATGACCTTTACGAATACATTAACCTATAATAAAACATTGGGGAAGAATGAACTCAAGGTAGTCGTTGGTTCTGAAGCAATTGCGTATAATGCAAGGAATGTTAACGGAACTAAAAAGGATTTCTTCAATGAGGATCCAAATTTCCAGATTCTGGATAATGGACAATCAGGAATACTGAATGCAAGTTCGATAAGCAAACATACGTTGTTTTCCCTTTTAAGCAGGCTGGATTACTCTTATGACAGTAAATATTTATTATCAGTGACGGTTCGAAGGGATGGATCTTCCCGTTTCGGGCCTGGCAAAAAATACGGTACTTTCCCTGCTGTATCACTCGGATGGAGGATCTCCAATGAAAGTTTCATGCAGAACCTTACATGGGTGAATGATCTTAAAATCAGGGGTAGCTATGGAATCCTGGGTTCTCAAAGTAATGTCGATTATCTGAATCAATATACCTTATATTATAGTGGGAAAGGTTATCCGGATGCTGCCGATCACTATTATGATCTTGCAGGAACAGGCAATTCAGCCATTCAGGGTTTTGGTATACAACGATATGGAAATCCCAATACAGGTTGGGAAAAAAATATTGTAACAAATCTGGGATTTGACGCTTCAATTCTGAATAACAGGTTAGATCTTTCAGTGGAATACTATAAAAAGTCTATCAAGGGTCTCTTGTTTACCGCACCAAAACCTGCAGTAGTAGGTGAGGCAACAGCTCCTAAAATTAACATCGGTGACATTCAGAATAAAGGTATCGATGCTACTCTAACATACAAAAGTAAGGTCAGTAGCGGTTTTAACTATTCCGCATCAATCAATATTACTACTTATAAAAATGAAGTTGTGGATATTCCTGATCCCGGATATTTTGATGTTGGCGTGGTCCGGAATCAGGAAGGATTTCCGGTGAGTTCATTTTTCGGCTATAAAGTACTTGGCCTTTTCAATACAGAGGAAGAAATAAGCAATTCTCCCGTTCAAAATGGTGCTGCACCCGGTCGTTTCAAGTATCAGGATACTGATAAAGATGGAACAATTACAGCTTCTGACCGGGTACACCTTGGTGATCCAAATCCTGATTTTACATATGGATTGACCTTGAAACTGGAATATAAAAATTTTGATTTATCAACATTTTTATATGGATCTCAGGGTAATGAGATATACTCATCAATACATAAATCTCTTGATTTCTTTGGATATTATCCGGGCTGGAATAAAAGCAATATTCTATTAAATGCCTGGACGCCTGAAAATACAGACACAAAAATACCTAAAATAGAACCTACAAGCTCTTTCAGTACATGTAATGTCAATAATTCATATTTCATACATGATGGTTCCTACTTGAAAATCAGATCATTGGTACTTGGATATACATTAAATCCTAATATTATTAACAAAATCAAACTGTCTGGGTTAAGAATATATTGTCAGGTTGCTAATCTGCTTACTATTACAAAATACGATATGGTAGATCCGGAAGTTTCAGGATCAGCTGCAGCATTTGGTATAGATGGTGGTAGTTATCCGAAAAGTGAGCCTAATATTACTTTCGGTGTTACAATGACATTTTAGGAAAATTTAAAATTAATAAAATTAAAAATTATGGATATTAATTATAAACTGGCAGGATCAGTATGTCTGATATCCCTGATGATGTTATCCTGTAGTGAGAGTTTTCTTGAAGTTGATCCTTTGGGATCAGTGAGTGAATATACATTGTCTAATGAAGAAGGGGTTAATAAACTACTGGTCGGTGCTTATACTTGTATGCAAAATGCAGGTGCAACGGGAGGGGGTGCTCAGCAATCAGATGCATATATCTTTGGTTGCGATGAAAACCGCATTGGTACTGAAACCGGTGCGAGCACATATGATGCTTTTATATGGCTCCCGACAGATGGCTATATAATTAACAAGTGGCAATTTCAATATTCCGCAATCGGACGTGCTAATGCTGTGTTGAGAATACTCCCCAAAGTTGAAAATATATCAGACGCCAATGCATTACAGATAGAAGCTGAAGCGAAATTCATCCGCGGGGTCTTCTATATACGTCTGGCTACATATTTTAAAAATGTCCCCTGGATAGATGAAACAATTACCTATGGTGATCAAAATTATTTCGTTCCGAATAATGTGGACATTCTGCCGCAAATTGAAGCTGACCTTAAATTTGCTGCTGATAATCTGACTGAAACGAAAAGTGAAGTCGGAAGAGGTAATAAATGGGCAGCCAAAGCATTTCTAGTTAAGTTATATATGCTTCAGCATAAATATATTGAAGCAAAAGCTTTGCTTGATGATATTATAGCTAACGGAAAAACATCCAATGGATTGAAATATGCACTGTTAGCTGAATATAATCACAATTTCATACGTAGAACAGCTAACGGAAGTGAAGGTGTATACGTTATGCAGAATTCAGTTTATGATGGTCAGGCGATCGACAACCGTGGTAATCCAACCGATAAATACGGAGGCACTTATGGTGCTCCTGCAAATGCAGGCGGCGCCGGCTGGATGCAACCTACATTTGACCTGGTTGATGCTTTCCAGACTGATCCGGAAACAGGCTTGCCATTATTAGATACTTACCAGGATTCACCTATCCCTACTGACAATGGATTAACTTCCAGCGAGCCTTTTACACCTTACACTGGCACACTGGATCCCAGGTTAGACTGGTGTGTGGGCAGAAGAGGAATTCCATACCGTGACTGGGGAATCCATCCGGGATATGCCTGGATAAGGAATCAAAGAAACGGCGGGCCATATTGCGCTATCAAAAATACCGCTGAACAGGCAAGAGCAGCTACAGATAAAGGACGTTACGGTGCCACAAACAATCCATACAATATAATTCGTTTTGCTGATGTATTATTATGGGCTGCAGAATGCGAGGTGGAGGTCGGAAGCTTACAAAAAGCAGAAGATTATGTAAATATGATAAGAGCCCGTGCAGCAAATCCTGAAGGATTCGTACATTCATATATTGATCCGGCAGATCCGTTAAAGGGATTCACAGATATTCCCGCTGCAAATTATAAAATCGGCCTTTATACAGGCCA
>CAZPMM010000127.1:0-5963 GCA_964587405.1 uncultured Rikenellaceae bacterium | reverse complement strand
TCAACTTCGTTATCCGATAGTTTTTTCCCATTGACATTGGCCCTGAAATTCAGATATTTCTTATTGATTTCAGTCTCCATTTTCAGTCGCTGTGCAATAAGGTTTGTGTCTACCTGGTTTTCCAGATAAGCATTATAAAGCACATCGAGTTGTCTTGCAAGAAGGGCATTTTTTATCTCTCCTGATTCCTTTAGCTTTTTAAGTTCATTGAATGCTTTTGTATCGGTAAATATTTTTGAAAGTTCAAAAGAAGCTTTCTCGCTTAATATAAGATCTTCATCCTTCCCGGTAATATTCGCATTCCATGATGTAAGTGCCGCTTCACGGTAAAGTGGTATAATCACTTTTTCATGTTCGACAATGAACTTCTTCATTCTGTTTTCCATCCTTTTAGTTTTTGATTCACAGGAACTTAATCCCAATAATGATACATAGATCAGACCCAATAATACTATATTTCTCATTTTTCTAGGTTTAGATTTACGAAATTAATAAAATAGGTGTTTTTTAAGCAAGGTTCGTTTAAATCTTTTAAATTTGAATTTCTGTTCTGATGTGCAGATAAATTTATGGAACTTATATTGTTTATAACTGGAGGATTATTGGCAGGAATGCTTATTTCCTGGCTGATAACACGATCTGTGTTTGTCTCTAAATTGAAAGTAAAAACTTTAGAGGCAGAAGAGCTTAATAAAAAAAACGGATATCTTGAAGCAAGCCTTAAGGCTCAGGAAAGAAGTCTTGAAGAAGTAAAAAATGCAATGCTTAATACCTTTAAGGCTGCAGCATCGGATGCACTTATACAGAATAATGAACAGTTTCTGGCTCTGGCTAAGACACAGTTAGAAACACATGTAAAGGATGCAGAAGGTAATCTGGATGAAAGAAAATCAGCAATTGAAGAAATGCTTAAACCGGTTAAAGAAGCTATTGACAGTTATAAGCAAAAGATAGAGCAACTTGAGATAGGATCAGGAAAAACCTTTGGAGAGATCAATAGAACTCTTTCGGAATTGCAGAAAACGCATATGTCTCTTCAGAAAGAGACCGGAGCATTGGTCAATGCATTACGTAATCCAAGGGTCAGGGGCAAATGGGGTGAGATAGGACTTAAACGTGTTGTTGAGTTCTCGGGAATGTCGCCTTATTGCGATTTTGTTGAGCAAGTTTACAGGGAAGGAGAAGATTCAGCAATGAAACCGGATATGATTATAACCCTTCCTGGAAACGGCCATATTGTGGTGGATTCCAAACTTCCATTGGATGCATATCTTGAAGCCCTCGAAACAAATGATGAACATCTGAGATCCAGACTTCTTGAAAAGCATGCAAAAGATCTTAGAGATCATGTTAACAGGCTCAGTAAAAAGCAATACTGGTCACAATTTGAAAATACACCTGAATTTGCGATACTGTATATGGAGGTCGAATCAGCATTCAATGCAGCACTGATGACCGATAAAACACTTCTTCAGGATGCAATGAACAATAGAATAATCCTTACTACTCCCACAACACTTATAGTAGTTCTAAAGTCAGTTGCAATGTCGTGGCAACAACATAACACTACTGAAAATGCTAAGCAGATTATGAATGCTTCAATGGAACTGTATAACCGCATCAATATTTTCGCTGACCATTTCGGTAAAGTGGGAGCAGGACTCAAAACTGCGCTTAAAGGTTTCAATGATGCGGCAGGATCGTGGGAAAGCAGAGTGATACCTGCCGGAAGAAAGCTTGAACAGCTTAAAACTGTTGATAATAAGGAGGGATTGTCCGGATTTGATATCATAGATCATCCGTTAAGGGAAATCAAAAAAAGTGAAGACTAAAGAAAACAGTTGTGTTGATAATTCATTATTTAAGGTTAAAATGAACCGGAAAATTTTAAAGAACTGTGTATTTATATGGCTGATGACCATGTTGATTCTTATTTGTTGCAGCGGAGGTGCAAAAAAGCAGAAAGCGGTAACTGCCATAAATTCCGTTCCTGAATATGACAGTACATTTCTGTTTAATGGCAGGGATCTGGACGGCTGGGAAATAACAAATTTTGGCCCCCAGGGGCCGGTCTATGTTTCAGGCGGATCAATTGTCCTTGGAATGGGTGAAGGTTGTACAGGTATAACCTGGAAGAAAGACTTTCCTGAAAAGGATTACAGGGTTACACTTGAAGCAAGACGTGTACAGGGGAATGATTTTTTCTGCGGAATGACATTCCCTGTCGGAAAGGAACCTTGTACACTAATTGTGGGAGGCTGGGGTGGAACAACCGTGGGACTGAGCAGTATCAATTCAATGGATGCATCAGAGAACCAGACAACCAGTTTCATGGAGTTTGAAAAAGAAAGATGGTATAAAATAAGCCTTATGGTACATGCCGATACAATCAGGGCAATTATTGATGATGAGGTAGTTGTATGTTTTGTAAAAGGAAAATACGATGAATTGTCAGTTCGTCCGGAGGTTGATCTTTCGAGACCTTTCGGAATAACATCATGGTATACAACTGCAGAACTGAGGAATATACGTCTGGAAAGGCTAGACTAATTATTTTTGAATTATTTGTTTTTTACTGCTGTAATAGTTTCCTGCAGGACAAGTGAACTTTGTTGGATCAACCTTACTTTGTCCTGCCGGAAATAAATGGATAATTATGAATTATCCGGATTATATCATCATCATAGGCTTTTAGTTAAATATTTTTTTTAATTTTCCTTGCTGAAATTAAATTTATACACAACCCTCAACCTCACTCTCGCCATGAATGATTAACTCATAATTAATAACATTTCCGAAATGAAATTCAAATTCAATATCGCACTCTTTTTTTTTGCAGGTTTTACAATAACTGCGCAGACTTACTGTCCTGCCTGGGGGCCGACAGGTGATGATATTGAAAATTATGTAGATAACCACATGATCCCCCAGATGAAAGATCTGGTCGTGAGATATACACCTGACATTATCTGGACTGACGGTGAGTGGGATAAACCAAGTAAAGACTGGAAAAGCGAGGAATTCCTTGCCTGGCTTTATAACGAATCACCTGTAAAGGAAAGTGTTGTAGTAAATGATAGATGTGGGAGTGAGACCAGGAGCAAACATGGTGGTATATACACCACTGAGTACGGACTTGTCCATGGGGGAGAAGGAATTGAAACAGAGGTATATCACCTTTGGGAAGAGTGTAGTGGGATAGGGATTTCTTTCGGCTTTAACCGTACTGAAAACCTTGAGAGTTATTCATCAGCAGAAGAACTAATCAAAATACTGGTCTCTACGTTGGCTGCCGGAGGCAATCTGTTACTTGATATTGGTACTTCAGCTGACGGTACAATACCGGTCATTATGCAGCAACGGCTGATGGAAACAGGAAAATGGCTTGAGGTAAACGGAGAAGCTATTTACGGAACACGTGCATATATCACAAACAAAAATCAGGAGAGCATCAATCCTGAAGTTAATAAAAATATGTTCTTTACTAAAAAGGGCAACGACCTTTATGTTATTCTTCTGAACTGGCCTGAGAATAATATGATCCTGAAAGGTGTAAAGACCAGACCATCAACAAAAGTTTCTCTTCTGGGTTCTGAAAAGAATGTCCGACTGAGAAGTTCAGGGGGGAATATTATAATTCCTCTTCCGCGACTCACCCCTGATGATCATCAGCTCGCGTATGTTATTAAACTCAGTAATCTATAAACCTAAAAACTTTTTCATTATGAAAAAATCAATCATGTTTTTGTTTTGTGCATTGGTACTTACAGCATTCTTTTCCTGTAAGACTGAAACTCCTCAACCGGTTCCTGTTCAAAAAACTGACATTACAGAGTTTTTTGGCCAGTGGACCATCGATATTCAGGGTGGTTCTGTCGGATGGCTTGAAGTCCGGCAGGAAGATAAATTTATTAACGCCGATATTCTCTGGGGAGGAGGAAGCGTACTGCCTGTTTCAAACATTTTCCTGGCAGGCGACAGAACCCTGATGATCCAAAGGTCAAATAACGTCGTAAGAAAAAGAGATGAAAAAAATAATCCACTTGTTACATCTGTAGTTACGGAATGGCTTGAGATAAACAAAAAAGGAGCAGAAGAGTTTGAAGGTATTTTATTGCGTCCGAAGAGGTCAGGACTTGGAGTTGATACAACAACGTTCACAGGAAAGAAGCTTCCTCCGGTTCCGGCAGCACCTGATATGCAAGCTCTGAAATTCGGTGAACCGTTGACATTATTCAACGGAAAGGATCTTAGCGGGTGGACCCTTATCAATCTTTCCCAGACTAACGGATGGAAGGTAATTGACGGTACACTTGTTAATGATCCGGTACAGAAAGAAGGGGAAGCTCACATAAGTTATGGCAATCTGAGAACCGAAAAAACATTTGAGGATTTCAACCTGAAACTTGAGGTCAATATTCCTTCTGGAAGTAACAGCGGTATATACCTTAGGGGGATATATGAAATCCAGGTTATGGATTCTTATAAGAGGGAAACCGATTCTCATAATATGGGTGCTGTTTACAGCAGGATCAGACCAACCGTTGCTGCTGAAAAGCCTGCCGGACAATGGCAGTCCATGGATATGACCCTTTGTGACAGGCATATAACTGTAATCCTTAATGGAGTTAAGATTATTGATAATCAGCCTGTTTACGGACCTACAGGAGGAGCAATGAGTTCCGATGTATTTTCTGCCGGTCCGATCTATCTGCAGGGTGATCATGGAAAGGTCTCTTACAGAAATATTGTGCTTACTCCAATTGTTAAATAAAGTTATCATGAGCAGAATGAATTCAAAGAGAACAGGCCGCAGAGAATTCTTAAGTACTTCTGCTGCAGCATTTGCCGGTATAACAGTATTGCCAGGACATGTTATTTCCGGATTTGGACACGTTCCGCCCAGCGATAAACTCAATATTGCATGTGTGGGAATAGGAGGTATGGGAAAAGGTAATCTTTCCAATATCAAAAACGATAATATTGTCGCTCTTTGTGATGTGGACTGGAGAGAAGCTTCCACACGGGTATTTAAATTATATCCGAATGCCGGGAAATATAAGGATTATCGTGTAATGCTGGATAAACAAAAGGATATTGAAGCTGTAATAGTTGCAACTTCAGATCATACCCATGCTGTTATAAGCATGGAAGCAATGAAAAGAAAGAAGCACGTTTTCACACAAAAACCTCTTACCCATACTGTATATGAAGCCAGAGCTCTTGCAAAGGCTGCAAAGGAGTATAAGGTTGCCACACAGATGGGTAACCAGGGGCAGGCAACTGATGGTCCCCGCCGTTTGAGAGAAATGATATGGGATGGAGTCATAGGACCTGTACGCGAAGTTCATGTATGGACCGACAGACCGAATAACGGTTTGTTCCGGACATACTGGCCGCAGGGTGTTCCAAGACCCGCAGAAACACCTCCGGTTCCTTCAGAACTTGACTGGGATCTGTTTATCGGACCTGCTCCGATGCGTCCGTATAATCCTGCATATCATCCGTTCAAGTGGAGAGGCTGGTGGGACTTTGGCACCGGAGCACTCGGAGATATCGGATGTCACTCTCTCGACCCCATATTCAGAGCACTTAAACTTAAATATCCGTTAAGTATCCAGGCTGTTTCCACAATCGTGAATGAAGAAAGCTATCCGCTTGCTTCAATTGTAAAATATGAGTTCCCGGCAAGGGGTGATATGCCTCCTGTATCCCTTACCTGGTACGACGGAGGTATGAGACCCATGCAGATCCCTGAAATGGAGGAAGGAATGAAAATGGGTCCCGGTGGTACACTTTATATTGGTGATAAGGGTAAAATTCTTGATAATAAAATTCTTCCTCTTTCCCTCAGAAATTCATATACACCACCGGCTCCTTATATTCCCTCGTCACCGGGTCATGAAGAAGAATGGCTGAGAGCATGCAAGGGAGGAGGTGCTGCAGGTTCACACTTTGAATGG
>CAZPMM010000126.1:0-5972 GCA_964587405.1 uncultured Rikenellaceae bacterium | reverse complement strand
GCTCCCAGATAAAAGATTCTGCCCCCTCTCTTCATCCTTTCAACTACACCATTTATAAGTTTTTCTACCTGAGGGATCGCTTTTGCAACTGCAAGGTGGACAGTTGCATCTTCTTTGTTTATATTAACAAGCAATTCCCTGACACTCATTTTTTCAAGATTGTCGAAGTTGGATGGATATTCGGTTATACTGATCTTCCGGGAATTATTTTCGCTTACTGGCATTATACAAAATAATTAAGATTATTTATATGGTATTTTATCAGGTCATTCATTGGAGAGAGGGTTATAACACCTTTCCGGAGATTATTTTGTACTAAGGATTCTTCAAGGATAGAACTGAAATGAAATGCAATACTGCCAGTAAAATGGGCAGGTAGTGTAAGTGCTTCGGGGTACTGAAGAATATTTCTGATTATGAATTCATTGAAACTTGTCCGGATTATTTCCTGAAGTTCCAAGATTGCAATATTTTCTGAAATGAACCTGGCAAATTGTCCGAGAAACCTGTTCGGAAAAGGCTTCATATAGACTCTTTCAAGTATTTCGGCGGTTGTTATTTTATATGTATTGAAAAACAGATCTATAACCTGTTTCGGAACTTGTTTTTTTAATACTGCTGATAGCAGCTTTCTTCCAATAACAGCTCCTCCTCCTTCATCACCCAGGATATAGCCGAGAGGTGAAACATTAGCCGCTATTTGTTTACCGTCATAATAACATGAATTTGATCCTGTTCCAATAATGCATGCTATTCCCGGCTCATTCTGACATAGAGAACGGGCGGCAGCCAGAAGATCACTACCAATAAATATCTCATCGGCGGCAAGAAACTTTCCAATTGCATTTTTGACCACCATTTTTTTTTCAACTGTATTGCAGCCGGTTCCATAAAAAAACACCTTCCTGAAAAACTTCCGGTAATGAATAGATAGTTCTTTTTCCAATAAATCATATATTCCGTTTTCTGACAGGAAGTATGGGTTTATTCCTCCTGTGAAGATTGATTCCAGGGCTCTGTCATCTTTGATGACTTTCCACTCAGTTTTCGTTGATCCGCTGTCTGCAACCAGTATCATATATTACTTTCTTTAAACTGAATACAAAAGTAAAGTAATTATGTTGTATGTGGTAAAACAGAAGCTAAATTTAAAAGCACCTGAAATCTGCTCAATAATGATTATATTTCAATCCCAAAAATTTGATCGCATGAACAGTTGTTTTCCCAGGATTATTTTGTTTTCCTTTATTATGCTTATCCTCAATGATTCCGGGGCATTTTCACAGCGAACTGATAAATTAATGATGAGTGCCGCCCGGAAACTGAAAAAATGGGATAATCCTCTGATATCCTGGGAACATATTGCAATTCCAAAGCTGGATTCATTTAAGATAATGGAAGGAGAGAGGAAAATCAGCCTGTTTTTTGCCCCACAGCTCTCATATTATCCATTCAGGGAAGAGAGTTGTAACGAATTCAGGCAATCACTTGGTAATTCTCTCGGAAGGAAATTCAGAAATTATGATTTGGAAATAGTTACAAACGGTTATGACTTGTATCAACTGGTACCGAATTATTTCAGAAAATCAATACCTGTCGATTCTTCAAGATTTCCCGGAAACGTGATTGAAAAAAAGACACTGGTAAGGAATATTGACCGGCTTTATCCCGGTAAAGGTCTTTCGGGGAATACAATAGCTCTGTGGCACAGTCATGGTTACTATTTTGAAATGAGTCTTGACAGGTGGGAATACCAAAGAGCAAAGCTGTTTGGTACTGTAGAAGATATATCAGTTATGGGTTATGTTATACCTTATCTTACAAAAATGCTTGAAAATGCGGGAGCATTAGTTTTTCTTCCAAGGGAACGTGATGTCCAGATCAATGAGGTTATTGTGGATAATGACTGGTCCACAGGCAAATCGGAACTTTTCCTTATGCCCGATCCGGCTATTGAGAGAATAAAGGAGGGATTTCTTTTGACTGATACACTTTTTACAGGGTTAAATCCTTTCAGGAAAGGTACTTCTCTCCGTATCAGAAATGATTCTGCAATATACATTCCTGATATTCCTGAGAAAGGATCCTATTCAGTTTATATATCATACCCCCTGATTGAAGATAACTGCAGTTCGGTAAGATATACTGTTAATCATTCGGGCGGGAGCACACGATTTATTGTCGATCAGACTATCGGAGGTGAAACATGGATATGGCTGGGTTTATTTGTATTTGAAAAAGGAAAAAATATTGACCGGGGGTCTGTAACTGTAAAACGAGAGGGAAACGGTAACGGAATGATAGCACTTGATGCTGTAAGATTCGGAGGCGGAATGGGAAATGTTGCAAGGAGACCATCAGAAGAGATAATTAAGAATCAACAATCAGCTCAAGATAAAGGTTCCGGAACGGTTCAGACCAATCCCGTCGGGGAAAACGAGTTCAGATGGAAATTAAGCGGAAAGCCTCGTTTTCTCGAAGGTTCACGTTATTATCTCCAGTATGCAGGTATGCCTGATACCCTTGTCTATAGTCCCAATAATTATAAAAATGATTATAATGATGATTATCAATCAAGAAGTTTGTGGGTTAATTACCTGATTAATAGTCCTTTTGCAAAAGAAAAAGATCATGAAGGGAAAGGTCTGGGTATTCCTGTTGATCTTTCACTGGCATTTCATACAGATGCAGGAACAACACCGGGAGATTCAATAATTGGTACTCTTGCTATCTATTCGACAGCAGCGGATAATGGAAAATTTCCGGACGGAACTTCCAGGATGGCAAGCAGGGATCTTTCGGATATTGTTCAGACACAAATTATAGAAGATCTTAGACAGGTCTATAATCCGGGTTGGACTCGAAGAGGTCTCTGGGACAGACCTTATCATGAAGCCCGCCGGCCAAATGTTCCTGCAATGTTACTTGAATTGCTGTCGCATCAGAATCTTGCAGACCAGAAATATGGTCTCGATCCGGAATTCCGTTTTAATGTCAGCAGATCAGTATATAAAGGTATACTGAAATATTTGGCTTACACTGAGAACCGTGATTACATCGTTCAGTCTCTGCCGGTGAAGAATCTTGCAATCGTGCCGCTTAAGGGAAAAACTTTCAGATTGTCGTGGAAACCTTCTGTCGATGAGAATGAACCGACATCCTTACCTGACAGGTATATGGTCTATAAACGTACCGGTGAATCAGGTTTTGACAATGGTACCATGACTGATAAAACTGAATTCGAATTTGAAATAGATTCTTGTAATACAATTTACAGCTTTAAGGTTACTGCTGTTAATGATGGTGGTGAAAGCTTTGATTCCGAAGTGCTTTCAGCAGGGATAAATGGGAAAAATGCTAACAATATACTCATAGTTAATGGCTTTGACCGTATATCAGGGCCTTCTTACTTCGATAACGGGAATATGGCAGGTATATCATGGTGGGACGACAGGGGAGTGGCAGACCATTATGATTTTATCAATATAGGGGATCAGTATGATTTCAACAGAAACAATCCCTGGCTTGATGATGATTCACCTGGATGGGGCGCTTCATATTCAGATAACTCAGGCAGGATCGTTGCAGGTAATACTTTTGATTATCCTTATATTCATGGGAAAGCTGTGATGGAAGCAGGATTTTCATTTTTTTCAGTTTCAGATGAATATTTTTGTTCAACCGACATTGATAATTCACTTTACAATGCTGTAGATCTGATTTTTGGAGAAGAAAAATCAACATCTTTTTTCGGTGATACTGCCAGAATAAAATTCAGGATCTATACCACTGAATTCATGAACAGGATAAAAAAGATCACTGAAGATGGAAAAGATATTTTTATGACCGGCTCATATGTAGGTACCGATCTGCTGAACTGTACTGACTCAACAGCTATAAAATTTGCCGGGGAATATCTTCATTTTATGCCACGTACAGGACATGCTGTAAAACTGGGAGGATTTTTTGCAACTGACTATGTTTCAAAATATTTTACCGGAAATTTTCATTTTAATACAAATTTTTCCGATAAGATTTATCAGGTTGAAGCACCTGATGCAATCGAACCCTCAGGGCAAGATGCCATGTGTGCTTTCAGATATTCTGAAACAAATGCTTCAGCAGGTATATTGTATAAAGGTAAATACAGAACCGTTATTCTGGGATTCCCATTTGAAACAATTGATAATGAAGAAGAACGGATTATCTTAATGAAACAGGTGCTCCGGTTTTTCGAATAAATACTGTAATCAATGGAAAAGAAACTGACTTGTTTTATACCGTTTTCCGATAAGACATCTCTTGAGCAGACCATTAATATCTTTAAACTCACGGGAGTTGTTGAGAAAATAATAATTATTTCAGGTAATGATACATATCCCGAACTGGAAGACAGGTACGTGTCTTTTCTGATATCTGATGGATTTAGCTCTTCTGCAACAGTCAGAAAGATGGGTGCCATGGTAAGTAGCCCTTATATATTAGTTTATTTACGGTCCTATCCCCCTGATCCGTCAAAATTTGCGTTGAACCGAATGATTCAGGTTTGTGAAAATTCAGGGGCGGGAATGGTCTATTCAGACTATCATGAAAAGAAAAACGGTATCGTTTCGCCTCATCCGTTGATTGATTATCAGGAAGGGAGCCTGCGGGATGATTTTAATTTCGGATCAATGATATTATTTGACAGTTCTGCTTTTAAAGATGCCTGTGCAAGAATGGACAGGGATTTCAGATTTGCAGGACTATATGATCTCAGATTGAAGGTATCCCGGAAGCTTTCTTTGTTGCATTTACCTGAATTCCTTTATACTGAGGTTGAAACTGATTTACGGAAATCAGGAGAGAAGCAGCACGATTATGTTGATCCGCGGAACAGGGAGGTGCAGGAAGAGATGGAAATTGCATGCACTGATCATCTTAAAGAGATAAATGCCTGGTTAAGCCCTGTTTTCAAAAAGATTTCCTTTAATGTATCCGGATTCGAAAAGGAAGCTTCTGTAATTATTCCGGTGAAAAACAGGGCAAAAACCATTGGCAATGCCATAGAATCTGTTTTGAACCAGGAAACCTTATTCAGTTTTAATCTGATAGTAATAGATAACCATTCAAGCGATGGGACCACAAATGTTATTGATTCGTATGCAAAAAAAGACAAAAGGGTTGTTCATATTATTCCTTTAAGGAAAGATCATGGTATAGGAGGGTGCTGGAATGAAGGAATTTTCCATGCTGAATGCGGAAAATTTGCAATTCAGCTTGATAGCGATGACCTTTATATCGACAGAAATGTGATAGCCAGAATTGTTGACGCTTTTTACAGTCAGCATTGTGCAATGGTAATCGGATCTTACAGGATGGTGAATTTCAACCTTGAAGAAATACCTCCCGGACTGATTGATCACAGTGAATGGACTCCCGATAATGGCAGAAACAATGCATTGAGGATCAATGGTCTTGGAGCTCCAAGAGCTTTTTTTACACCGCTTCTCCGCAGTATAAGGATCCCTGATGTCAGCTATGGAGAAGACTATGCTGTCGGACTCGCAATAAGCCGTCATTATCAGATAGGACGGATTTATGATCCTTTATATCTGTGCAGGAGATGGGAGGGAAATTCTGATGCAGAACTTGATGTTTACAGGTCAAATGCACATAATTTCTATAAAGACAGGATACGGACAATAGAATTAATGGCAAGAAAAAAAATAGCCGGGAAAAAACAATCAGCTATATAGCAGGCTTCAAATAATTAAATAAATTGAGCAAAGACATATTTTCGAAGGAGATTTCCGGATTTTTCAGTGCTCAGCTAAGTGAATGGGAACTTGCAGGGACTAACTATTTTCAGCTTGAAAAAGTGAAGACACGAACACTCCGTTTCGATGGTTTTGAAGTGTTGGTTCAGTTCAATCCTGAACGATTAAGGTCTACAGCTGCTAAAACAGATTCAGATTCATTAAAAGCCAGAC
>CAZPMM010000125.1:0-6033 GCA_964587405.1 uncultured Rikenellaceae bacterium | reverse complement strand
TCAAAAGTCGTTGTGCTTATTCTTGCAGCCCTGATCACCATCATTTCAATAATGGGTATCGGTACAAGGAAAAAAGCTTCAAAATTTTTGGGAGATTTTAAAATGGAAAATTCTAAGGAACTTATTGACGATGCAAAAAATAATTAAACAATAAATAAGGCATATGATTTTTCAGAGCCCGGTTGATATATTTTGCCGGGCTTTTTTAAAATTGTTTTTATACATTTACAGCCCAGTTTAAGATACCAGGATTGGAATTTGATATGGATTGCAAGAAAAATCTCTTTCCTCTTTTTAGGAAGAACTGGGTATTTTCCAGAAATATTATTGTTGTTCTGGCATACAGGATTCTTATAATTCTGTTTCTGTTTTCTCTCAGCAGGGTGGGATTTTACTTATTCAATCATAAAATGTTTCCCGGAATTACGCCCGGTGAGTTTTTATCAATATTGAGGGGAGGATTACTTTTTGATATTTCTGCGACTGTATATATAAATATGGTATTCATATTGCTTAATGTAATACCATTTGATTTCAGGTATAATGCGACATACCAGAAATGGCTCAGCTGTATTTTTTTTACTACAAACGGAATAGCTTTCGCGGCGAACACTGCTGATTTTGTTTATTACCGTTTTGTTTTTAAAAGAGCTACATCAGATATATTCAGGACATTTGAGGGTGAACCGGGAGTTGTTAAAATGGTTCTCAAATTCATGATAGATTACTGGCCCGCAACGCTTTTTTGTCTCTTTTTGTGGTTTTTGATGGTTTACCTGTATAAGCTGGTTAAGCCGGTTAAACCTGAACCGTCAGGAAGAAAGTTGTATATTGTTACTAATATTCTTATTGTACCCATTGTTGCCGGTCTCGTGATTGGGGGAGCACGTGGAAGCCTCAATGAATCTACAAGACCTATATCAAATAGTAATGCAGCACGATATGTCAAAGATCCCCAGGATGTGGCAATAGTTCTGAACACTCCATTCAGCATATTCAGGACCTCCGGGAAAAAGCCGCTTGACAGAAAAAACTTCTTTGATGAGGAACAATTAAAGAAAATATATAACCCTCATTATGTTCCGTCAGAAGATGAACAATTTAGAAAAGAGAATGTAGTGGTAATAATTCTTGAGAGTTTTGGGCGTGAATATATCGGTTCCCTGAACAAAGATCTTGATGGAGGCACATATACGGGATATACACCATTTCTCGATTCTCTTATCAGCGTTAGCCTTACTTTTGATGTTACAATTGCAAACGGGAAGAAATCAATTGATGCAATGCCCTCAATACTGGCGTCTATACCTTCACTTGAAACACCCTATACAATATCTCACTATTCAAACAACCAGATTGAAGGATTAGCCGCTCATCTCAGGAAAAAAGGCTATTATACAACATTCTTTCATGGTGCGTTGAGCGGTTCAATGGGATTTGACTCATTTGCCCGTATCTCGGGATTTCAGAATTATGTAAGTTATGAGGATTATCCTTATTCCGGCGATACAGATGGCATGTGGGGTATTTGGGATGAACCATTCTTCAGGTTTTTTGGAGAAAGAATGAAAGAGTTTCCCCAGCCTTTTCTTGCATCAATCTTTTCGCTTTCCTCGCATCATCCTTTCATAGTGCCTAAAAAATATATAGGCAGATTTAAGAAGGGACCTGTTCCAATTGCAGAGGTAATAGGATACACTGATTATGCACTGAGAGAATTCTTTAAATACATTTCAACGGAAGCTTTCTTTAAAAACACACTCTTTGTAATAACAGCTGATCATACAAATGAATCGATCCATAAGGAATTCCAAAACAGTTACGGCTTCTATGCTGTTCCGGTCATTCTGTTTAAGCCTGACAGCGATCTGAAGGGGATCAGAAACAGGATTGCTCAGCAGATTGATATTATGCCTACTGTACTTAATTATCTTAATTACAATGAGGAATTCATTGCATTCGGAAATGATTTGTTTGACGATTCTTATGAGTCATTTGCTTTCAATACTAATGGGAGTACCTATCACCTGTATATGAAAGATCATATACTTATAATGATCGATTATAAATCCGTAGGATTATATAACTTCAGGACAGATAAATTTCTGGAAAACAATCTTATGGAAGAAAAACCGGAACAGCTGGCTGTTATGGAGACTAAGCTCAAGGCAGTAATACAGACATATAACGCCAGGTTGATTGATAATAATATGATAATACGAAAGCCTTGAGAGATTCTATTATTATCTTTTAAGATACAGTATGGCTGATTCCTGACGCTCTATGCAGGATACCGGGCCGGAAAACGGTTTTAATATTGAAAATTCTGTATAAACTGTGCACTATCTTTGAATGTGGCAGGATCCATTTCAACAAAGATGTTCTTAACTCCACCTTTCCCTGTTGCTTCAAAGAATTCTTTCCAGTCAACAATTCCTTTTCCCAGAGGAACATTTTTCTGATCCAGTATCGAATAATCTGCAAGATGTGCTGAAATAAATCTTCCGGGATATTTGTTAAAATAATCCGCTGCTTTGATGCCTATGTTGATTACTGCAACCTGGAACTGCATTTTCACCAGTTCGGGATCAAACTGTTTCAGAAGAGCATCATAAATCAGTATACCATCTTTCTTTTCAAATTCACCATGGTGGTTGTGAAAACCGGTCTGGATACCGGCTTTTTTTGTTTTTTCTCCTATTTTGTTCAACTCATCAGCAGCTTTCATCCAATCGCTCATTGTAGCATTCTTTGGAAGGCCGAAGCTTGACAGGATCATTTGCTTCTGTCCTGAGTCTGATGCGAACTTTATCCTGTCATCAAGGTTGTTCTTTAGTTCATTCATACCATAATGGGTGCTTTCAAACTGTAGCCCAAGGTCATTCATTATTTTCCTCATTTCTGATCCCGACATTTTCATCAGCGGACCAAATCCTGAACTTTCATATCCGGGAGGAGAGCACATCTCAACACTTTTATAACCCATTTCTGCCATCATTTTAAGGGTTCCTGAAAAATCTTTGATCAGTTGGTCCTTTATTGTCCATACCTGAAATCCAAGCGGAAGCCTTACGGGTCTGGCTGGAACATGAGCATTCATATCCACCGGGATATGGGTGGCAATCATAGCTGATCCTATTCCAAGAGCACTTCTGCCTAAAAACCGTCGCCTTGTCAATTTATTCATTTCAGTATGATTTTATTTATTAAAAAGGTTTTAGAGTTATTCAACTATATCGTAAAAATATAAAATATATGTAATTATGTTATCTTTAATGGCTTTTTGTTTCATTACATCTGCAATTAGTGGTCATTTGCACATTATAGAAATTTGAATTATATGATGAGGAGACTTTTTAATCACGGTATGCTGAAAATAATTATTGTTATAATCTTGTTTGTCATTGATATATACGGACCTGTTTACGGACAGTCAATAGATATTCTCCTGAAGGGCGGGCATGTAATAGATCCGGCTAATAATATTGACCGCAGGATGGATGTGGCAATTGTTAAGGATAAAATATTCCGTGTGGCTCCTGATATACCAGCCGGAAATGCTGTCAGAGTGATAGACGTAACCGGCATGTTTGTAACTCCTGGACTTATTGATATGCATGTTCATGCTTTTCACGGAACAGAAAGGGGTTCTTATATTGCTGACGGATGGGATGCACTTCCGCCTGATGGTTTTACTTTCCGCGCAGGGGTTACCACAGTTGTTGATGCCGGTTCGGCCGGATGGAGAAATTTCAGGAAATTCAAGGAACAGACCATTGACAGATCAAGGACAAGAATTCTGGTCTTTCTGAATATTGTGGGTACAGGGATGTACGGAAGATTTGAAGAGCAGGATGTTAACGATATGAATCCTGTTATGGTCTCATATATGATTAAAAGATTATTTCCTGAGATTATTGTTGGTGTAAAATCGGCACATTACTGGGGTCCTGATTTTACTCAGGTTGATAAGGCTGTTGAGGCGGGAAAACTGGCAGATGTTCCGGTAATGGTCGATCTTGGTGAACATCATCCGCCCTTACCTATTGAAGAGCTTTTTATGAAACATCTCAGACCAGGGGATATATGGACTCATACCTATGCGAATGTCCCTCAGGATCGGGAGGTTCCGGTGGATGAAAATGGTAAGGTTAAGCCTTTTATCTTTGAAGCTCAGAAAAGAGGGATTATTTTTGATGTCGGCCACGGAGGCGGAGCTTTCTACTGGAAACAGGCTATCCCATCTGTTCAACAGGGATTTATAACTGATGTTATAAGCTCCGATCTTCATACAGGCAGTATGAATAGCGGAATGAAAGACATGGCAAACCTGCTTTCAAAGTTCCTGAATATGGGCCTCCCTTTAAGTGATGTCATCAAAAGAGCTACACTTAATCCTGCCTTGGCAATAAAAAGACCTGAATTGGGAAATCTTAATCCGGGAGCAATTGCGGATATAGCCGTTTTTACCATCCGTAAAGGTAATTTCGGATTTCTGGATGTTATAGGAACAAAGATGAAAGGCGACAGAAAACTGGAAGCTGAATTGACGATACGCGCTGGCAGAATTGTATGGGATCTTAACGGTATCGGATCACCTGAATGGAATACTTCATCCGGTGTAACAAGATAACTGACCATAAAATAGGCTTATACATATCATGACTGAAAATGGTAATTTTATGCAAAAACTCCATCGTAACGCAAACAAGTTTAAATATCTGTTGATTTATTCTTTATTCACTGTTCTGGTATTGGTAATATCAGCAGAAAAGCCTTTGTTTTCACAGGAAATAGATATTCTACTCAAAGGTGGTCATTTAATAGATCCTGCAAACAATATCAGTTCCAGGATGGATGTGGCAATATTAAAAGGAAAAATTGTAAAGGTATCTCCATCCATTTCTGCAGAAAAAGCTGTAAAAGTCATTGATGTGAGCGGATTTTATGTTACACCGGGTTTGATTGATATTCATACTCATGTATTTGTCGGTTCCAACACGGGATTTGCCGATGGTTTTTCAAGTGTTTCGCCCGATGATTTTACATTCAAGGCCGGAATAACCACTGTAGTTGATGCCGGTACATCGGGATGGAGGAATTTTCATATTTTCAGAAGACAGGTTATTGACAGGTCCAGGACAAGGGTGCTCGCATTTCTTAATATTGCAGGTTCGGGCATGTCGGGATTTCCTTCTGAAGAGGATATCAATGATATGGATGCAAGGATGACTTCACTTGTTGCAGGACAATTTCCTGATATGATCGTTGGTATCAAAATAGGACATTACAGGGGTAGCGCCTGGACTCCTTTTGACAGGGCAGCTGAAGCAGCCCGCCTTGCAGGTGTGCCTTTACTTGTTGAATGCCATCTTCCGCAACTTCCTCTTGAAAATATACTTGAAAGACTGAAGCCAGGGGATATATATACACACTCTTTCTGTGTTGCTGCTGACCGGACATGCCTGCTGGATGAAGAGGGAAAAATAAGATCATATGTTCTTGATGCGATGAAAAAAGGGGTTAGATTCGATGTCGGACATGGCGGGGCTATGTTCCATTTTAAGGTTGCGGTTCCGGCTTTCAGGCAGGGTCTTATTCCTGATTCATTTGGATCGGATCTTCACCGTTCAAGTATGAATTCAGGGATGAAAAATATGCTGGATATAATGTCCAAATATCTCAATATAGGAATGACATTTGAAGATATCATCTACAGGGCTACCCGTAATTCAGCAATTTCTATTGGCAGGGAAGATCTTGGTAAGTTGAGTGAAGGATCTGATGCTGATATAGCTGTTTTAAGTATAAGAAAAGGTAACTTCGGATTTGTTGATGCAGGAGGGAACAGGATGGATGGTGATCGCCGGATTGAAGCTGAACTGACAATACGTGACGGCAGAATAGTATGGGATCTGAATGGAATTTCAGCAAGGAACTGGCTTGATGATCAGCGTATTAAATTCTGAAAAATAATTATTAGCTTTATAATAACCAATAATAAACATACTTTATGGAACGCAGAGATATCAT
>CAZPMM010000124.1:0-6063 GCA_964587405.1 uncultured Rikenellaceae bacterium | reverse complement strand
GAGAACATCTGAATGCTCTTGAAAAACTAATAAAGACACATTAATGTAATACTCAGTAAAATTGTTCAAATGCTCTTTGCTTTCTGCGCCCTTTATTAAATCATTCATTTAATATTTACAAGCACAGTTCTGAATTATGCAATATTTAAATTAAAAAAATACATTTGTAAAACACTTAAAATCTTCATCCATGAAAAAATTTGTATTAACGGTTTTAATATGTTTATTGATCGGCTCAATCAATTCCGTAATTTCTCAGGTTATTTCAAAAGAAGAACTGATATTCCTGACATCTGAATGGAAGGGTGAACGATTCCCTGATGGTCGTCCGAAAATATCTGACGATTTGCTCAGGCGGGCAAAGAAACTTGGAATTGAAGATGCATGGCAGATTTTAAACAATGAGGGTTATACAAACCAGTTTGAAGGAAACTGGAAAATGGTCCGGGATGATATTCCGGTAATTGGCCGGGCTGTTACAGCCACCTTTATGCCAAGCCGGCCTGATATTGAAAAGAACATTAAGGAAAGAGGCTGGAAGAATGGATTTGTCGGGAATACAAATTCCTGGCCGATTTCAGTACTTCAGAAAGATGATGTTTATGTTGCTGACTGCTTCGGAAAGATCAAAGGTGGTACAATGATAGGAGATATGCTTGCTACATCAATCTATACCAAAACCGGCACCGGAGTGATATTCGATGCAGCAGCCCGTGATCTGACAGGTATTTCAGCAATAGAGGGCTTTAACGCGTATGTACGTGATTTCCATCCAACCTTCCTTGTTGAAGTTGTTCTTACGGGCCTGAATACACCAACCCGTATAGGCGAAGCTATAGTATTACCGGGAGATCTGGTAATAAGTGACAGGGAAGGGGTGCTGTTTATCCCGGCTCACATGGCTGAAAAGGTCATATTGACAGCAGAATTCATGACTGCACGTGCCGAATTCAGTAAAGCAATGCTCAAGGAAGAACGCTATAGTTCAGGTCAGATTGATTCCCAGTGGACTGATGAAATAAAAGATCATTTCCTCAGATGGTTGAAGGAAACCAACAGTGATGTCAAAATGACCAGAACACAACTTGATGAATTTATGTCAAAAAGGACCTGGTAATCAATGAGTATATATTGAATCCTCACTACTCGTTCCGACAAACAATTGTTAAATTAAGATGAACTTCCGGTGTTAATACATTTTCCGGCATGTGAATATCTCATTTATTCATCCTTAATCTAAATCTTTATTCTTAAGCCAGAAATTAATAATACGTAAGAATCAAGAATATCTGTACGGCTCAGAAAAGAATATCGTTTAAAGCACGCCATTTATTTTTAACTCTTTTCCTCCCGGTTTAATCTTAATAACATTGTCCAACAAGGCTTTGTATCCTTTTTCAGCAAAAAATGCTGGTGTCATCAACAGGTTTACAAAACAGCAAGGGTCTTATTTTTTATAATTAATGATCTCCTCAGGGCTCTTCCTGGTTGTTGCTGCAGATACAGCATCGACATTTTTATCAACATTACCTATTCTCAGAAGTGATACGGCCTTATATCCTTCAGGTATCTGAAATAGATCTCTTTGTAAATTAACATTGCTGACCGGGCCGGTGTAAATGCGTGCTCCCAATCCTAGTCCATGGGCTGCGATAAACATGTTCTCTGTCGCCAGACCACAATCGAAATCTCGTGTAGCGCCGTTTTCTGAAACAACGCTGGATACGACAATAATGATATTCCCCTGAACTATATTGGGGATAGCTATCTTCATCGTTCCCGTATCGCTTACAACAGTGAATTTCCATGGCTGAAGGTTCCTGGCACTGGGAGACTTAATCCCACATTTCAGGATAATATCAAGCTGTTCGTCAGTAACAGGCTGATTTGTATATTCCCTTTCAGAAAAGGCTGATAATAACAAACCTGTTACAGCATTGTCGGACAACTGGCCATATAATACCACGCCTGAAAAAAGGAAGATAACAATTAATAGTAATCTTGCTTTCATTATAAACTGGTTTTTTGGGTTATGACTATACTGGTATAAAAATAGATAATTTCATTCATACTTTTTCAGGTATCTCATTTTTCAACAAAGACCTGTTTGTTTATCTCAACAATGCTTTGCTGCTTATCAGGATAAGCTAACTGAAATTTCTGACAGTCTAAAAACAAAAATAAAGAATCTTTTAGTGGTAAAACAACACCTGTTTGAATATGATAGTTGTGAAAAATTTTCTATTCCATTCCAGGGAAACGGCTGTATTTTGAGAAAGTTTCCATTACATTCTCAACATAGGTTTTTGATACAGGGATATCAGTTATCTGAGGGTTATCAATATCAAGTTTCAGGCCATCTTTTTCTTTTCTTATCACTTTAACCTTTTCGAAATTGACCATATAAGATCTGTGACAGCGTATTATCTCTGTTCCTGCAAACTTCTCTTCCATCTTCTTCATTGTATCACGCAACATATATTTGGCAATCTTTCCGTTATTGAGATAATATATGTTTATGTAGTTTTCAGTTGACTCAAGGTATAAAAGATTTTCTTTTTTAACTGAGAATTTCAGTACAGATTTATCATCAAAAAAGGGTATCATCTCTTTGCCACTTCCTGAAATGGATGTGATCTCCTCCATCCTGTCAATCTTTTCTTTCTTATCTCGCCAGGATAAATATAGCCAGGATATCGAATATGGTAACAGAAGCACCAACGCAGTATTCTGGGCTGACAGCTTTACAAGATCAAAGAAGATCCTGGCATCCTTAAGAACAAATTTCTGGAAGAGGGCATAGAATGAAGCCATAAAAAGTATTTCCGCAGCAATCCAGACAAAGTATTGAATATGATTTATTGTTTTTCTTTTGCAGACATAATACATTATGATCCTGCTAACCACAACAACCAGTACGCCGGTAAGAATAACAACACTCGAATATGTAAAAAACTGAAGCTTCGTTAAATTGAACCATTTGTCGGCTCCGAAAGGGGAATATATATTTATAAAGACAAGAGCGAAAATGGCTGTGAAAATAATCAACCGCAAAATATTACCCTTTTCAACAAGATACGACGCTATAGGTTTCTGAATGTCCAATGCAGGTTTCCTTACTAGTATACAAATGTACGGTTTTTATTTTATACCCGCATTTTAATAAATATTAGGCTGAAGTGATTCCGGTTTTTGTCACACATATCTGAGTTTTGTCACATATCTCCGTTTTTTGTCCCTACGGATGAACAACCGACACATTAATTTGTAAGCTCCATTTGTTGACATTTCCTTTGCGGGAATATTAGTCAGAATACTGGTTTGCATGGAATATACGAGACTGTTTGAAAAACTCCGGACTATATACAATCCCGTAACAGAAGAGATCCGGATCCCTGATTCGGGAATAAGAATAATGAATACATCCTTCATTTCAGGCTATTCTTCTGAAGATTTTCTGAATGAAGGTGATTCGTCGATCACTGAAAACCTGAACTTCACTTATCCTGTATTCATTCCTGAAGATAAAAACACAGAAAAAGTGATACTTCTTCTTCACGGACTTAATGAAAGGAGCTGGGTCAAATACCTTGTCTGGGCTTACTCACTTACACTTTTGACTGGCAGTTATGTGATAATGTTCCCTATTTCCTTTCATATTAACCGTTCGCCTGAATCATGGAAAGATCCCAGGGCAATGACATGTTTATTAAAGGAGCGGAATAAAAACAGGGGTGATGACCGCTTAAGAAGCTTTGCCAATATTGCGATCAGTGAAAGACTGACGGATGATCCGCGGCGATTCCTGAATTCAGGATATCAGACGGTCCGTGATCTTGAAGGTCTCATGTGCTCGATCAGAGACGGAAACCATCCGGTAGTTCCGGGAGGAAGCAAGGTCAATATATTTGCATATTCTATTGGCGCTTTTCTTGCTGAAATAATTATGATGGCCGATCAGCAGAAACTTTTCATGAATTCTAAACTATTCATGTTCTGCGGAGGATCAGTATTCAGCAATATGCACGGTGCCTCACGGCTGATAATGGACAATGAAGCGTATAAAAGGGTTTACCACTATTATATGCAGGATTTCGAGACTGAAATCAAAACCGGCAAAAAATTCATGAATTCAGTTCTCTCAGCCAGAATTGGTTTAGCATTCAGGTCAATGATCGATTTTACACGTTTCAGAAAATTCAGGGAAAAATCTCTTGCTTTTCTGGGGGACCGTATCCGTTCAGTTGGTCTCTTAAAAGATACTGTAATCCCTGCCGGTGGTATAATGAAGACCCTGGGATTTTCACCGGGAGCAGCAGAGAAGTATGTTGAGATATGGGATTTTGAATATCCCTATTCCCATGAAAACCCATTCCCTGTTTACAAAACATCTGAAAACCACCATGTTGACAGTGCTTTCAACAGGATGATCACAGCGGCAGCCGGCTTCCTAATGTAATTTTTATCTTATAAATTTCTGAAAACAGAAATAAATCTTCATCTTCACGCATTGAATCATATTCACATTACGGGATGGTGAATAATCCGATATCATGAACAGGAAGGTTTAATATCCCGAGTTATCATCATTCAGATACAGGAAGATGAAACCCACATGATTGAATTCAAACGCAAACATGTAATGAATATAATTTTCAATCATGTGGCCCCCGCTTGAGCTGGGCAGGCATCATACCGTTAAAATCAAAATTATATTATGATCAAAATCAGCAAATTTATTGAAAAATATTTCTGGATATTTCTCCTTGCAGGAATCATAATCGCTTTATGGAAGCCTCTGAGATCAGAAACACCACCTTACCTTCTGAAATTGCTGCTGGGAATGATGCTTTTCCTGGTCTTTATGAAGATTGATGCTATCGAAGTTTTTGAAAAAATTCAGAACTTCAGACTAATGTTTTTCATAGCACTCGTATATATGATTATCGTACCTGTTTTCTTCTATTTTCTTACAATGTTCTTTGACAGGCAACTCGCAACAGGACTATTATTACTAACAGCTATGCCTGCGGGGGTCTCCTCTCCTGCTCTGGTTGATCTGTTCAAAGGCAATATATCGCTTGCCATGAGTATAGCTGTTGTAACTCAGATTATTGCACCATTTACAGTCCCGTGGTTATTCTGGATAATCGGATCGCGAAGCCTCGAAATTAATATATTATTGGTATTCAGGGATGTAGTAATTCTAATCTTCATTCCAATGATCCTTGCACAATCAGCCAAGAGGTTCTTTCCACGTACCATAAACAAGGGACAATACCTCTTCACTTCTGTCAATATATTTGTACTCTTTTCATTTGTATATATAGCTATATCATCCCAGAGAGATATAATTATTTCTAATCCGGTGAGTCTTATATGGAAAACGGTAGTATTATACCTTGTCTTTGCAATGTTGCATGGAATAGGTTACCTGATAGGGCTTAAACGGAATAAAGAGGACAAAATAGCATATGCTGTAACATCGGCTTATATGAATAACGGTATGGCAATAGTGCTGGCTTCAGCTTATTTCGAACCCGACATATTAATCCTGATGGTACTGTCCGAACTTCCATGGAATACCCTGCCCGGACCATTTAAGAGAATTGTGGAATACATCAAATAATAATTATAATCCCAAAGGTGATATTATCGTTATACCTTATAAGTAATGTGTATAGTAAGAATAACAAAAAGAGAAAAACAACCTAATTGATTAATAGCTAATATGAAAAATCGACTTGTCCCATTTCTGATCTGTCTTGTCATGATCATTATTTCCTGTGATAAGGATGATCCTGTTGCGCCAGAAAAGAAAAAGCCGGAAGCGATCACCAAACCTGTGGCGCTTTTTGGACAGAAATGGGCTCAGCTGTCTGCCTCGGTAAATGCAAACAACAATACGACACTGGTATACTTTGAATATGGACCTTCTGCTTCTTATGGCATTACAGTCAGTGCAAATCCCGATACGCTGACAGATAACACAAGCAAAGTAGTGAATGCTGTTATTTCCGGGTTAATTCCCGGAACAACCTATAATTTCAGGGTTAAGGCTGT
>CAZPMM010000123.1:0-6077 GCA_964587405.1 uncultured Rikenellaceae bacterium | reverse complement strand
CACTGTCAAAATATTGTTGGAGTACTTGCTCTGGTGTAAAGATAAAAATTTGAAACAGAACTTACGGTTGTGGGGATAGCTCCGGATTATCACCGGATACTATATTAATCTGTCAAGATTAAGAAACGGATGCAGATCAAAAATAACCATAGAAAATATTTTCAACTCTTGAAATTCTAAAGATGAATGAATAATTTACTAACTCCTTTATGCTTGCTCATCAATTAAAAAATTAATTGATATAGCCACTGAGGCTTATCTCGCAGAATTTGAACATATTAGCTCTTTACTAAACTCATTTTCCTATGATACATTCAATTTAAAAACCACTATCAGATGAAGAGGAAACCGGTGACCTTGAGGATTGTGCCACATGGATAAAAAATCCACATCAACAGTTTATAAATATGTTTCGAATAAACAGATCACTCATATCAAGAATGATAAGAGGGTCCTGTTCAAATATTCTGATACAAAATGAACTGGTACAAACAGATACAAATCTATGCAAACCCATTGAAAAACCATTTGACGCTCATAATCAGAGGATCACTGGTTCGATCCCAGTTGAGCCCACAATTGAGTACCAACCAGTTAGAGATTTCTCTGACTGGTTGTTATTTTTGTTGGAGAAACAATTAGTATAAACAATCCGTCAAATAAAAGCATAATATCGCCGGTTTTGGTTCATACTTCCTATCATTTCTGTATAATCTGAGGTCATAATAATCCGTCATCTACAAATGAATAATAGCCGTTATGCGATGTTATTACGATATGATCTAAATATTTGGCATTCAATAATTTCCAAATTAGATTGAGGAATATCAAAAACCTGAATACTATCAAGACCTTCAAAAGAAAATTATTAATAAACTATAATTTTTTAAAACTTTCCGGAATTTTAAACCCAAATGCGTATTTTTTTTCTTATTTTGGATCAAATCCACATCCCGCCTAAGGCAGAACAAACACGTATATATATAATTTTCAGACATGTGGGTTCCCCCGCTTGAGCGGGACAGGCATCTGACCATTGAAATTAAAATTATATTCGGATGAAACAAAAGAAAATGAAATTCACATCCAAAGATGTAAAGATCATGTTCGAAACCAATTTACAATCCATTCAGCAGATAGCTATGAAAAGCCAAAATGGTGATGATTTCAAGCAGCAATTAATGGATTGTCTGCATTTAAACGGAAAGATTCCGTTATCAGCAGAGAAGGAAGGCATCAAAAGACTTATTTTACATGATGGCATAACCATTAAAGAAGCATCAACCAACAAGGAAATAAAGTTGGAAACCATCTCCTACTTATGGTATTTTCTCAGAGATGATCGAAAAACAGAAAATTTCAACCCAGACTTTCTTTTAGATGTCTATAAACAATTTGAGGGCTTAACAACATACCTGTCTGAATTACCTGATAAAAATCAAGTATTAAGGTGGATGAAAAGATGGGCTACAGGCACTGATCCTAAAATCGTTGAAATAAGAGAAAAAAACAAACAGCGCATCATAGCGCGACTGATAGAACGCATTGAAACGCATTATTACGAGAAAAGCAAATATGCTTTTCCTCCGAATATCAGTTTTATTGAGAAACAGAAGATGGTTGAAGAATGGTGGTCTGATTACAACTTCCACCTGTCTATGGCAGCGAGAAGCTGGAGAGCACTTAATCATTTGATGGGTGACACGTTTTCAGACGATATTAAAGCTATTTACCAGACGGCTCATAAAAAGGGAATTCCCGTTTTTGTCACTCCATATTATCTTTCCCTGATGGATATTTTCGGCAAAAATTTTGATGATTCGGCTTTGCGTTCCTATGTGTTTTATTCTCAGGACTTGGTCGCTGCCTTTGGTAATATCAAGGCTTGGGAGAAAGAAGACCAGGTAAAGGCGGGTAAGCCCAATGCTGCAGGTTGGCTGCTGCCAGAAGGACATAACATCCATCGCCGTTACCCCGAAGTGGCCATCCTTATCCCTGATACCGTGGGGCGAGCGTGTGGAGGTCTGTGTGCATCATGTCAACGGCTCTATGATTTTCAAAGTGGAAGGCTCAACTTTGACATAGACGCTTTGAAACCCAAAGAGACATGGGAAAGCAAACTGAAACGACTGATGAGATACTTTCGGGAAGACAAGCAGCTCTGTGACATTCTCATTACTGGAGGCGATGCCCTAATGAGCCGGAACAAGAATCTGAAAAAGATTCTTGATGCCGTTTATTTAATGGCAAAGCAAAAGCAAGATGACAACAAGAGCAGACCCGCAGGAGATAAATACGCAGAAATACAACGCGTCCGCCTTGGAACCAGACTGCCAGTATATCTACCCATGCGCATCAACGACGAACTAATTACTATCCTTTCTGAGTTTAAGGAAAAAGCAGAAACCACCGGAATTTTACAATTCTTTATTCAGACTCACTTCCAAACGCCTTTGGAAATTACACCGGAGGTGTGTGAGGGTATAAGAAAACTGCACGCTGCAGGATGGACAGTTACCAATCAGCTGGTGTATAACGTTGCAGCTTCACGACGAGGACATACGGCAAAGTTAAGGCAAGAACTCAACAAAATTGGAGTTCTGTGCTATTACACATTCTCCGTAAAGGGGTTTGAGGAAAACCATGCGGTATTTACCCCAAACAGCAGATCCCTGCAGGAACAGCAGGAAGAAAAGATTTTCGGGCAACTCAATACAATGGAAACATCCCAACTGATGGAATCTATTAATGCCAATTGTTCACACGAGAAAAGCATCCGACTTTTGGAAAAAAAGTTCAATCTCCCATTCCTGGCTACCGATAGAAATGTAATGAACCTTCCGGGAATTGGCAAAAGCATGACCTTCAGCCTTGTTGCTATCATGCCCGACGGATGCAGAGTGTTGGCATTCAAACATGACCATACACGCCGTCACAGTCCTGTAATCAAGGGTATGCCAGTGGTCTATATTAAGGAAAATAAGTCTATCGCAGAGTATATCAGGCAATTGAGCGATATGGGAGAAAACATCGATGATTATTCATCCATATGGTGGTATAATGTAGGACAGACTGAACCGCGCTTTACTCTCTACGAATATCCAAGACCGCTGGAACAATATACAACAGAGTATTCAAACATTGCAGGGGAAGACTATTCTTGTGAACATCCTCACATTTCCCATGAGAGTTAAGCGGCCAGAAGGGGAGCAAAACAAAGAATGGGAGTTCTCTCCTCTTCATAGCCATCAATCTAAGACACAAAAATAGTTGAATTACAATACATAAAAGATGAAAATCGGAGCTCCTGCAAAAGATCAGGAGCTCCGAAAATACAGGTCATTATTTTTTGTTTTTTTTCTTTATTCTGTCACTGCCCTGTAGGCATTAACTCTTCCTTTTCCGTACCATGTGGATTTAGTCTCATAATATTTAATAATTTTAGGTAATTGTTAAGCTGATCCAAAATTAAAAAAATTGCGATTAGTTGGATTTACAGGATAAGGATAAGAATAAAAAAAATCACAGAGTTGCAAATATCTTTGAGCAGGCTTTATTATTAATTCCCAGATAACCTGCAATTTTATGTACACGACATTTTCTTTTTAACAGCAAAGCGTCAGATTTTTGATATCCCTCAAACAAAGTTGGAAATAAGCGTAAGCAGGCAATACATGACTGAATACGCTTTTTTACCATTCCTCTTAATGAAACATTGCTGAAGCAAATAAATTATTTAGTCTGAACCTCTTTTACTACTTGAAGAACTGTTCCGGCAATTCTGTCTTCAATATCTCCAGCCCATTTCCAGGCAGGTCTCCCATATTCATCCAGGTGAGGACCTCCTTCATAACCACCTTCTTCCCATACTCGTCTGGAAGGTATATATGCAACCATGTCATTGGCATAACCGCAAACCCAAGTACCAGGGCCAAATTCTTTTTTAAAACGAAGTGAATAGTCAACAACCGATTCCCCTCCAATAGCTATGAAAAGCAATTCTTTACCTATCTGCCAGCATTGAACAGGGTAAGGATACGATGTTGGAAATACAACTCCCTGGTCAATCAATTTCAACATGCGCTGAGCCCATCGTGACTGGACAGAAGGTTTTCCGCCTGCAATTGGTTCCAACTTCTCGCGGGTGATAATTTCTTCGTAAGCCAAATCAACAAACTTAAATGATGTTCTGATTCCCGGAGAAACCGGCTTCATAGGGCCCTCCAATACTTGCTCAACTGCATCCGACAACATTTTACCATAGTTTTCACAAAGCTCAATTTTTCTTCGTGGAAGAGGATTCTGATCAGCACCGCAGGCATTGAAAAACATTGCTGATGCTCCAGGATGTTTTGTTTCAATATTAATCTGAGCAAATCCGGGATAATCCCCACACCAATTATTAAAACTGAGTGTTGTTGGATGACAGGCATACCCAAAAAGTACTCCCAGAAGTTCCCTTTTCAAATTTTTCACTGCAAGGACAGGAACAAAATGATCTACCACTCCTTTTAATGGTATATTCTCCTCAATCATTTTCTGGACATCTGCTTCAGGATTTTCCCTTCGGTTCACTGCAAATGTGCAATTCCCTTCTCCCATAAACAATTGAGCTGGTTGCCAGTTTGATAATGCATCTTTAATAGCTTCAATAACCTGCATTTCCATCCAGTCGGTATACCTTTTCACTTCATTTCTTTGCTCTTCATCACTCGGATAATAGTCCACCAGATCGTCAGTAAGGCATGGGCCGCAGTGATTATGTGAAAAGGTAAGCATAAAAGCTGATCGATCAATCTTATAGAGCTGGAATACTTTTGAATAAAGACTTTCGTAAACAGTTTTTGACATTCCCATATGATCGGTGGTAGCCATAACAACATGTTTACCGTCAGGACTTTTCAGAGCCATTACTTTTACCCAGATATCATGAATCTTATTTTCTGCTGGTCTTTTTGTTCCGTAACCTGCAAGCCAAACATCGTTTTGGGGTGTGATTACGCGTCGACCAAAACCAACTTGCCATGTTGCTTTTTTAATGTTTATTCTTTCATTGGTTATTCTTGTTCTGGAAAGCTTATCTTTTTGAATATTAATTCCTTTATCAATAAATGTATTAGTATTTTCACTAATTGCAACAGGTAAATCCTTTGGAGTATCCCGATCTGTTCTGACTAATATGCCTGTTTCCGCTTTGTTTTCCGGTTTTGGCATTTCATCATATCCAGATTGCTTATAAGTCCATCCAATTGAAAATATTATCAATAGGGAGCAAACTTTGAAATACATTAATAATTTTTTCATCATATAATAATTGATTTTAATGGTATGATAGCCTGTCCCGCCTAAGCGGGAGAACCCACATGTGACTGATTATTATAATATTGTGTTTGTCCCGCTTAAGGCGGGATGTTGGTTTCATTTTCTTTAAATTCAATTTTAATAGTTTAACACAGATTTTCACATAAATAACTGACCGTATTATGAACCTGAAATTATTCTGCCTTACTCATAACTAATTTTCCATGAATTACTCCTTTTGTTCCCAGGATTTTGTCGGAAAGTTCCGTTAACTTTTTTGAAATTCCTTTTACTGCAATAATCTCAAGACAGATTTCATGTCCTAAATGAAAATGCTGAGATGATAAAATCACATCAAGATACTCATGCTGTATGCGATTTAATTTTCCAATAATGTCGCCTTCATGATGGTTATAAACCAATACGATTGCACCTGCAACAACATTGTTACACTTCCATTTCTTTTCAACTATGTATTTTTCGATCAGCGCTCTGATAGCCTGAGAACGATTTGGGTAATTGTTATTAATAACATATCTGTCAAGTTCCTTTAAAAGTTCTTCTTCCAGGCTGACTCCAAAACGATTAACCGGCATTGAATATAAATTTAAAATTACATTAAACTGATAGTGTTACTTTTTTAACATACCGTGAGACAAATATAACAGTGTATTAATGTAAAACAATACATCCTGTCAATATGATTCTGATATTTTAACCCGGTACGAATCTGAATTATTTAAAACGTATTTATTTAAGATTATTACCGATACATA
>CAZPMM010000122.1:0-6101 GCA_964587405.1 uncultured Rikenellaceae bacterium | reverse complement strand
ACTGTCATTAAAAGGTAAGATTTCGATAAGCACTGATTATACGAACAGGATCTTAACATGCAGTTATACATTCCCGAATTATCAACTGTTCTATGACGATATAGGCAAACCAGGTGTTAATCCGTGGTTCAGAACGGGTCAGGGGGATGAAATGTTCAAGCAAACGCCTCTTGACATAAATGTCGGGAATATGACTGACCATTCGAGACACATGTATGGTGAGGTATCCCTGCAATACCGTAACACTTTTGGTAAGCACAACGTTACAGGTCTGGCACTTATGAACCGCGAACAAAGGAACGACAAAGCTGAATTTCCTTATTTTAACCAGGCATTTGTAGGAAGAGCAACTTATGATTATTCCCGAAAATATTTACTTGAACTGAACGTCGGCTACACCGGATCTGAAAGATTTGCACCAGGTAACCGTTATGGATTCTTTCCTTCAGGTGCCATAGGATGGGTAGTATCCGAAGAATCTTTCTTTAAAAGTGCTATTCCTTGGATTAGTAAATTAAAAATACGCTATTCCGACGGACTGGTTGGTAGCGATTATGCACGGAACAGGTGGCTGTATATAAGTGAATACCGGAAAGATCCTAATGGTTATATTCAGCCGGATGCTGCGGCAAATGTGAATGCACAATGGGAAGAAGCAAGGAAAAGAGATCTCGGCCTTGAACTCGGTTTTTTCAAAAATTCCCTCCTTTTAAGTGTTGACTTTTTTGATGAGTACCGCTCAAAAATGCTGCTCCAGCCCCGAACAGTCACGTATATTGTGGGAACATTATTCAAGGAACTGAACCTTGGTGAAATAAAAAAACACGGGGTTGATATTGAACTGGAATTCAGAAAAACAACTTCAGGAAATTTTGGGTTCTTTACAAAAGGTATCCTCGGATTAAATGAAAACAGGATAATTTTTAAGGACGATCTGCCTTATGCTCCTGAATATACCAAAGATGCAGGCAAACCACTGGAAGCACAATTAAATGGAGTTCTGCTTACAGGAACAGGGTATTTTACTTCAGTTGACGATATTCAGAATAATCCTGCCCCGATAGCAATCAGTAAATTAAATGTTGGAGATTACAAATTCCTTGATTATAATGCTGACGGAGAAATTACTATCGTAGACAAATATCCGATAAAGGGATCTACCTATCCTCCTGTTACTTATTCGCTTACAAGCGGATTTACCTACAAAAATTTCGATTTGCACATAATGTGGCAGGGCAACCATGGTAAATATGTTGAATATAACCAGATATACGAAACTGAATTCATGCTGGGAGTCTGGAGTGTCCATCAGTCATCACTTGACTATTGGACACCTACCAATCCTAATGCAAATCATGCTACACTTCATTACAACCTGGGTGGTATCATAGATAACATATTCTGGGCAGGAGGTGAAGCAACATATGGTTATAATATCAGGATTGAGGATCGCTTCTGGAGAAATGCATCATATCTTAGGCTTAAAGAGGTTTATGCCGGGTATACGTTCAATTCAGCTTACCTGGAACGAATTGCAGGCATCTCAAACTTCCTGGTCTATGTTACCGGAAATAATTTATGGACCTTAACCCCGCTCATAGAAGGTGACCCGGAAAGAAAAGATTTTAAAACAGGATTCTATCCGATGATGGCCAGCCTGAAATTCGGATTGAAGTTTTCATTTTAATTCATAAATGAGATAGTCATGACAAAACATATATTAGTATTCATATTTGTCGGATTGAGCACTGTGCTGTTCAACTCCTGCGAGAAATACCTCGACAAAGCACCTGAATCGGGATTAACTGAAGAGGAGGTTTTTACAAATTATTTGAATTTCAAGCAGTTTTTTGATTCCGTGTATGATGGGCAATTTTATACTTATGTTTCAATTTCTCAGACATACAATTGGTATAATTTCAATATAAAACTTGCCATTTATATGTATTTTATACAATGGGGACAGAAGTACACCTGGGAATCCCTTACTGACCTCAGCGATGTAGGCCGTCTTGAATTTGCCCAGCCCATAAAGAGCGGAAATATCGCATCAGACACCTACAAATTCATCTGGAGCGGAGCCCACAGACCAATATTTAAGGCTATGTGGATTGTGATCCGCACATGCAATGTAGCACTGGAAAAAATACATATGCTGAAAAATGTTGATGAAGAAATTATTAATGATTTCAAAGCCCAGGCACACTTCATAAGAGCATTTGCCCATATGGAACTCCTCCGTGTTTTCGGCGGAATGCCTTATATAACAAAAAGTATAGGCTCCGAAGATCCATGGGATTATGTACGGTTGTCAAGACATGAGACATTATTAAAAATAGCAGCTGATTGTGATACTGCAGTTTACTTTTTTGAAAAAGCTGGTAAGATGCGAAGGGATCCCGGCCCAGGGCATGTTGGGCATCTGAGTGATCCATTGCAGGCAAGACCTAACGGAGTAACGGCCAAAGCTTTTAAGTCAAGAGCTCTGCTATGGGCTGCAAGCCCCTGGAACAACAAGAATGGTAATACTGACTGGGAAAATGCAGCAAAGGCAAGCTGGGAAGCAATCCAGACTGCCGAACAATATGAATATGATCTTCTGCCTGCAAGCCAGTACAAGGATAATTATATAGGTACAACTTACACCAATGAACAATTATGGGGCTGGTATGCCGGCACATTTGCTTACAACTCCGGTGCCCGCGGTTCTCTTGTGAACGGTGTTTTTGCCAACAGTACAGGTGGTTACTCGGGAGAAAACCCGACACAGAATTGTGTTGATAAATTTGAGACAAAATGGGGAGACCCGCTTAATACAGAAGAAGACAGAGCTGCTGCTATAGCACTGGGACATTATCATGAACAGGATCCTTATGCAAACAGGGACCCAAGGTTTTATCATGATATAATATATAATACTGCACCCCTGACAGGATATGGCGAAGCAAGGATATATTACGAAATGACTCCTAACGGTGTTGTCTGGGGTCAGCTAGTCAATCCAGCCTATATAGCTATAACCAAAACCGGTTATTATAATCGTAAAAGATGGGGAGAAGAGAGTACTCTGAACAGGATAAGGCCTATGTATACCGATCCCATCATCAGGCTGGCTGAACTCTACCTGAATTACGCTGAAGCTGCGAATGAAGCTTATGGACCCAATACACCTGCTCCAAATGCCACAATGACAGCTCTTCAGGCAATCAATAAGATCAGAAACAGAGTGGAGATGCCTGATGTGCTGCCAAGATACACTACAGATAAAGATCTTTTCAGGGAAAGAATTAAAAACGAACGTACAGTGGAATTATGCTTTGAGAATTTTTATTTCTATGATATTCGGCGTTGGATGGATGCACCGAAAGTCATGGCAAATGCTCCTCTTATCGCGATGGATATTGAAAAAGTTCCCGTTAGCGAAGAATATCCGACCGGATTTAAATATACCCGCGTTCCAATGCCTGCAAACCGACAGAGCCAGTGGAAAGATGCCATGTACACCTTCCCCTTCCTCCCGGAAGATGAATATAAAATGAAGCTTTTTGAACCTAATCCACAGTGGTAAGATGAACTTTTAAATGTTTAGATTATGAGAATTTTATTATATCATAAAGTAAGGATCATTCTGGTTCTTATTCTGATAAGTATCATGTCATCAACATTGATGGCTCAGGTCAGACAGCAAAAAACAACAACAATAACTGTCAGTGTCGCTCTAAAGGTAACAGATGAAAATGGCAATCCTGTTCCAAACGCAAACGTCATTATCGGTGAAGGAATTACATATACTCAAACCGATAAAAATGGTTTATTGACAATCAATGCATACCCGAATGACTTTGTTACCATAAATGCAACAGGTTATGAAAAAAATGTCAGCCAGGTTAAGGATATAGTGCTGCAGAATAATGTAAGACTGATAAAATCAAAACTTTTCATGACTTCAGATGATAATATCCAACTACCTTTCATTACTATGAAGAAAAGAATGATTGCAGGAAATGATTTTATTTTAAGTGGCAATCAGTTGGATAAATATCCCACTACAGATATACGTAACTCCTTTATCGGGTTGGTTCCCGGGCTTCAGATCACTGAAAGGAACGGATCGCCTGGCTTAACTCCTGAAGAAGAACTGGGTGTTTACTCAATAACCGGGAAAATAGGAGTAAGCTCCAGAGGAAGATCCATGAAATATATAATAGATAATATACCCCTCAGTATTACGGAAATGCCTCTTGATCCAAGTGAAATTGAAACAGTTTCAGTTATTAAGGACATTACCGGGAAAACAATGTATGGTCCTCTTGCAGCTGACGGTATTATAATGATAACCACAAAAAGGGGAAGAGCAAATGAGCGCATACTCAATGTTAATCTAGAAAGTGGTATCAGCATTATAGACAGGTTTCCCGGAACAGTATCAGGAGAAGATTACGCAAAATTGAACAATTCAGCAAGAGCTGCTGACGGACTGAATCCCAGATTCAGCAGTTCGGATATTGCTGAGATTGCCAAGAACGATCCCTATGATATGTATCATCCAAGTGTTAATTACAGGGATATGATGCTGAAAAACACAAGGGGTTTCAGAAGGGCAAATGTTTCCTCAACGGGAGGTAATGAAGTAGCAAGATATTATGCATATCTTGGATATAACGGAGAAGGAGATATCTATAAGATCGGCCCTGCAGCTGATTACAACAGAATCGCTACCAGGTCAAACATTGATCTGAAAGTTAACAGGCTGATTGATACCCGGTTTGACTTTTATGCAGGCCTTTCATTCCGCAGATCTGCAAATTATATGTATTCCTCTACAATTACAGAAGGAGGAGCTGCAATGAGTCTGCTGGAATTTAACCAGGCTTTACCATATATTAATACAACACCCCCTGTAGAATATCCTGTATATGCGAATAATGATCCTTCCCTGCCAAAGCCATATTATGCTGTCAACGCTGCCTATCCGAACAATCCGATAGGCGACCTCGTACATAATGGTTATTACACCGAATTGGGCAGAACAGGTTCTCTTTCAGCCACCATCGACATCAACCTTTCAGACCTTATCGAAGGTCTTAAGTCGAGTTCTTCTCTTACCTATGACGGACTCAATGTCGTGCGTATCGGGAAAGCTGAAAACTATGAAGCATACATGGTTACACCCTCCAAAACGGCGGGAAACCAGGATACAATCCTGTTAGCCAAAGTTCACGATGGTGTGGATGCACCTGAAATGTCAAATCTTCATGATTATTATTATCAGGGATTCATGGTATTTGAGAATCTCAGCTATAACAGATCTTTTGGCAAGCATGATATACAATCAGCACTGACTTATCATCTTTTCAGAATAGCCAGAGACGGTATTGAAGAACCACAGAGAACTCAAAGCGTTGTTTGGACACGGGTATATTCATTCAACGACAAATACAGCATTGTGGGAGTATTAAACTATGCCGGGACTTATACCTTGCCAAAAAAGAACAGGAGCCGGCTATTCCCTTCTGTCGGTGCAACCTGGGTCATTTCAGAGGAAAATTTTATGTCGGGTATTTCCTTTATAGATTTTCTCAAACTGCACGCAAATGCCGGAATATTAGGATTTGAAAACTTCCAGTCACCGTTTTATTTCAGGAGCCACTGGACTGTTAATAGCTCAGGAACAGTCTTTGGAGCTTACAGTACCAATCGCTGGTTTGGAAGCACAACCAGTACTGCTTACAGAACTTCTCCAAGCAGAATCGGCAATCCGGATATTACCTGGGAAACACGTAAAGAGTTCTCTCTAGGAATTGATGGCCTGATGTTCAACCATAAATTATCGTTTGAACTAAGCTATTTTAATAATCTCCGTAACGATATTGTAACTCAGTTATCCAGCTCCACCCCATATTATTTAGGCATATCAGCAGTATTGCCTCGCTATAATTCCAATAAATACAGGTACTACGGATTTGAGAGCGGAATCCAGTTTAGTGATAACAGCAGATCTCTGAAATATTCAGTGGGTGGAAACGCTACGATTATGAGAACAAAATATGTAAAAATAGATGAACCCCAATACAGGTTTGACTATCAGTACCGTACCGGAC
>CAZPMM010000121.1:0-6104 GCA_964587405.1 uncultured Rikenellaceae bacterium | reverse complement strand
ATCATTACAGTCATGAACAGAGCCAGCATCCAGTTCAGCATTGTCTTGGGTGACAGAATTGCTTTTGTAGCTTCACGTGCAGGTTCCAGTACTTCATAATCCGGATAATTTGAAGCCCTGGCAATAGCAGCTTCTGATTGTTTCTGAAGGAGGAAGGTATAAATTGCATCAGTCAGGTTGAATTTACGCTGCATGCTTACCATATTGAGTTCTGTTCGGGGAAGACGTGAGATTTCACTCGAAAGCTTATCAGCCCTGTAATTCAACTCATTCTGGGTAATATTCAGGGTGTTGAGATTATTCTTTACATTTTCAATAATAGTCTGTCTCTGTAATTTTATTTTATTCTCAAGCTGTCCGAGGAAAAGGTTCTTCTCCGCTTTATTGCTTAGAATGGCCGATCGCTCTGCATTCATGCTTAGAAGATTCAGGATGAGCTGATTCATTATGGGATCTGCAACATTGGCAGAAGAAGGAGGTGCCAGACCAGCCATATCTTCATTTTTGCTGAGAAGCTCAAGTACATAATTATAGTATCTTTCCTGGACCTGAAGAGCTGCTCTCTCATTATCTATCTGGTTCATCTGCTGCAGAGCCTGCTGTCCCTGATAGCTGAGATCGGTTACCTGATAAGCCGATCTGTAATCCCTGAGCTTCGATTCAGATGTTACAAGTGAATCAGAAATATCAGAAATCTGTGACTCAATAAAGTTGATAGTATTCTGAGCTATCCTGTTCTTTTTCAAAAGGTTTTCATCAAGGTAGGTCTGAATATATTTATTGAGGAATTCAATGGTCAGGTAAATATTTTCACCTTTGAACCGGACATTTATCAATGAAGATTTTATACTTACCGGTTCAACAGTGAGTCTCCCAAGATATGATTTTGTAAGCTGGTCATTATGATACAATACGAAATAATTCAGAACATCATTTTCTTCGTTGGCCGGTATGGATGTCCTGTTGAGGGAAACAGAAAATTTTAAAGCCCTGTTGTTTATTGTTTCATTGAACTTGCAAATCGTATCAATCTCAAGAAGATCCTGGTGGCTAACTACAACATTATCAATATAATTATACAAAGCGACTTTCTCTTCAGATACTTTTAGCCTGTAGCTGTTATCATCAAGAACATCTATATAGAACTTGGCATTGATAGGTTGAATATGTGATTTATCAATGCTTACCGAATAATGATTACCGGTAAATATATGTCTTGTCTGCTTAAAAAGTCTGCCTTTTTCTTCGAAATATCCTATTTCTAGGTTAAGATTTTTGAGAGTTGCAGATATCAGGCTGAATGACTTGAGGCTGTTTATATCATTTTCCAGATTTCTTGACTCGGCAAAATTACCCAGACCGCTGAAAAGGTTATTTGATTCAAGCAATGAAGACCGTCTGTCCTCAACAGGACCTATGATTGAATTAACCTCGTAAACAACGGTTGAGAACTTGTTAACCAGAAAAGCAATAATAAAGCAGATAATGAAGCTGCTTATATAGAAATATTTATATTTGAAAGCCTGTAATATAAATTCCTTTATATTAAAACCTTCTGATGATGAGTCATTTTGATAATTCATCGAAAAAAGTTATTTAACACCAAGATAGAAATAGAGAACAGCTATAATTGTTGTAATTGTACTTAGAATTGTGGAAAAGGTTACATTGGGGTAACTTGTTGAAACGGCTTTCAGAGGTTCAACAATTATTACATCATTAGGATAGATATAGTAGTAATCTCTTGATGAAATTTTTGAATCAGAAAGGTTGAGCTTGTAATGCATTATTTTTTCACCTTCATTTCTGACAAGTATTACATTCTTGCGGTCACCGTAGCGAGTTATCCCTCCTCCAAGGCCTAATGCTTCATAAATTGTAAGTTTATCCTGCGAGAAGCCAAATACACCCTGATGCTGGACTTCTCCCATTATAGTCACCTGATTATCGACATATTTTACTACTACCGATATATTTGAAACATAATCGCTGAGAGCTTTTTGAATCTTTGATGCAGCCTGGGCAAGGGTCAGACTTCCAACATTTATATCTCCAACAAATGGGAAATTAATATCACCTTTTTCATCAACCAGATAACCAACAATGCTTCCCATTCCTCCTGCATAACCGGCAAATCTTACTTCATCAGTGGCATTAAATATCTGGCTTGTCTGGGGATCTATGCTTAATACCTTAATGTAAAGCTTGTCGAAAGGCATAATCATTTTCTGTGTTCGGGGATTTATGCCGGGATCGAGTTCATCAATGTCATTGAAATAGCTTAAATGTTTTTTCGGAACACACGAAGCCACAAAAACCATAAGTAAAATGATCATTATACTATGATGCCATGAATTCATTTTGTAATGCATAAGGCAGATTTTTTTATTATACAGTTTATTTCGGAAAATGTTGCAACCGTCATATGTAAACTTATTACATCAGAACAGTGAAGACCTTTTTAAATTTAGTTGCAAAGATACAGAAATAAGGAATTGATGACAAAACTTTGAGTTGATACCCAGGTGTGAGATTTCACAACATAGACCCTTGTAATATATTGTTTTTTAGATCTTTATAGAATCAGCGCGAGTATATTGTTAATAATTCTTTAATTATCAACAGCATAAGCTGATCAAAGCTATTGTTATCCTTGGGAATTTTGTTTCTTTTTGTAATTGTTTACGTATAAGTCTGAAAAATTACAATATGGCAAAGACAGCTTTGATTACAGGTATAACAGGCCAGGATGGTGCCTATCTGGCGGAGTTCCTTTTGAGAAAGGGTTATAAGGTACATGGAATAAAAAGAAGAAGTTCTCTTTTAAATACCGACAGGATTGATCATTTATATCAGGATCCTCAAGCGAAGAAAAGGAATCTTTTCCTTCACTATGGCGATCTGAGTGACTCAATGAATATCACCAAGATTATTCAGGAATGCCGTCCGGATGAGATATATAATCTGGGAGCGATGAGCCATGTAAAGGTAAGTTTTGATGTTCCTGAATATACAGCAAACACCGACGGAATAGGGACATTGAGAATACTAGAAGCAATACGGTTACTTGGACTGAAAGATAAAACAAAATTTTACCAGGCAAGTACATCTGAATTATACGGAATGGTCAGAGAAGTACCACAGACTGAGAAGACACCATTTTATCCAAGAAGTCCCTATTCTGTAGCTAAACTATATGCTTACTGGATAACTGTTAATTACAGGGAAGCTTATGGTTTGCATGCAAGTAATGGGATTCTGTTTAATCATGAATCCCCGATCAGGGGAGAAACTTTTGTTTCAAGAAAAATTACAAGAGCCCTGGCAAAGATAGTTCTCGGATTGCAGGATAAGCTTTTCATGGGCAATCTCTCTGCTAAACGAGACTGGGGACATGCAAAGGATTATATCAAAGCCATGTTTCTGATGCTGCAACAGGATGAGCCTGATGATTATGTAATAGCCACAGGCATAACAACCGAGGTGCGTGAGTTCATCAGACGTGCTTTCGAATTCACGGGGATCACACTTTCCTTTGAAGGAGAAAAGGAAAATGAAACTGGTATTATATCCGGTCTGGATGAAAATTTATTCAGTAAAAAAGTAGGAAAGGAGTTTTTGAAGAACTTTAAGATGAGGATTAAAAATGATCCAGAAGTTATAAAAGTTGATCCGGCATATTTTCGTCCTACTGAAGTGGATCTGCTTATAGGTGATCCTTCAAAAGCAAAATCAAAACTTGGCTGGAAACCCCAATATGATTTGGATAAACTGATAGATGATATGATTACTTCTGATCTGCATCTAATGAAAAAGGAAGATTATTTACGTGAAGGCGGTTATGAAATAATGAATTATTTTGAATAGTAATCATGGAAAAGAATTCGAAAATATATGTAGCCGGACATACAGGACTTGTAGGTTCGACTATCACCAGATGTCTGAGAGAAGCAGGATACGATAATATAATTTTCAGGAATATTGATGAGCTTGATCTGACTTGTCAGCAGGCCGTGGAAGAGTTCTTTTCAAGGGAGAAACCCGAATATGTATTTCTTGCGGCAGCAATGGTTGGAGGCATAGTTGCAAACAATACCTACCGGGCAGATTTTATTTATGTTAACCTGATGATCCAGAGCAATGTGATCCATGCCTGCTGGAAATACGGAGTAAAAAAGTTGCTATTCCTCGGATCTACTTGTATCTATCCCAAGAATGCCCCACAGCCCCTGAAAGAGGAATACTTGCTAACATCAAAGCTTGAATATACAAATGAACCTTATGCAATTGCCAAGATAGCCGGGTTGAAAGCATGTGAAGCTTTCAACATTCAGTATGGAACGGATTTCATTGCAGTAATGCCCACCAATTTATATGGTAGCGGCGATAATTATAATCTTGAAAAATCGCATGTTCTTCCTGCTTTAATGAGGAAGATTCACCTTGGAAAATGTCTTGAAGATGGAAACTGGGATGAGATCCGTAAAGACCTCAGGAAGCATCCGGTTGAAAGTGTCGGTGAGAATTCGGCGAAGGACGATATCATTGAGATTCTGAGGAAATATGGGATTGAGAAAAGGAGAGAGGGATCTGTGGAGATAGGAAGAAAAGGAGAATGGGAAAATGGGAGAGTGGGAGAAGGAAAAGTGACGGTTTCAGTCTGGGGTACGGGTACACCATACCGGGAATTTATGTATTCTGAAGATATGGCAAGGGCATGTATTTATTTGATGGAAAAAGTGAGTGTAAATGATATAATAAAACTCCATAAAGAAGATAAAAGTCAGGATAATAATGCACCACATTTCATCAACATAGGCACCGGAGAGGAAATAACAATCAAAGACCTTGCATATAAAATCAAGAAAATGGTTGGTTTCAGAGGTGAAATTATTTTTGATAATTCAAAACCTGATGGAACTATGCGAAAAGCAACGGATATAAAAATACTGAAAAAACTTGGCTTCAAACATAAGTTTGATTTGACAGGGGGACTTGCTGTAACGTACAAGAAATACCGGAGTGCCTGAAGTTAATCCGGTGCCAGGTATATCCGGAACACTGTTTTCTAAATCTTTAATTTATTGAATTTTAAACAATTTTCAGAGTCCTGTTCTGTGAAAAACAGTCTTTATTGTTTTTAAGAGGATCACAAAATCCAGTCTGAGAGACCAGTTGTCAATATAAGCCAGGTCCATTTCCATCCATTTCTCAAATTTGATATTGTTTCTTTCCGGTTTTATCTGCCAGAAGCAAGATAGTCCGGGTTTGACTGAAAGGCGGCGGAGTTGCCACCTCTCGTATTGAATAGTTTCTTCCTGGAGCGGAGGCCTGGGACCTATCAGTGACATTTCACCTTTAAGGACATTTATCAGTTGTGGAAGCTCATCAAGACCTGTCCGGCGAAGAAGCTTTCCAACCTTTGTAATACGCGGGTCATCTTTCATCTTGAATACCGGGCCATCGGCTTCATTTTGAAGCAGAAGATCTTTCCTGAGTGTTTCTGCGCCCGATACCATTGTCCTGAATTTATAAAGGTTGAATTGTCGTCCTCTTAATCCTACTCGGGCTTGTTTATATATGACCGGACCTTTGGATGTTATCTTAATGGCTAATGCAATTATTATCATTATAGGGGATAAAATTATCAATGCGACCAATGAAAAAAAGATATCAGTAACCTTTTTAAATGCCAGTGATGAAGGTCTGTAAGGAACATTAATAAAGGTGAGGAAACTCCAGTTTCCTATGTCTGTATGGACAGCATTTGTAAGATTGAGCGTGGTTTCAAAGTGCATCAGTCTGAAGACAACTCCAAGCTCTTCGCATGATCTGATAATATTCCTGATATCCGCGGGCACTATTTTACCCCTTACATATAGTACTTCGTCAATAGGCTCTATCTCCATAAAATCGTAAAGTGATTTGCCTGATATTTCAGGAAGTACCTCTATGGAAGACTGATATTTTTTTATTACTGACTGGGAATTGGTATAGATAAGTATTATCCTGTAACCCCATTCTTTATTTTCAAGAAGACTTTCAATAAAAGGTATTGAGGATTCATCAGCTATCAGAACAGTATTAAGATAATTGTAACCCTT
>CAZPMM010000120.1:0-6104 GCA_964587405.1 uncultured Rikenellaceae bacterium | reverse complement strand
TCCTGTTTTCGTCACCCCATCCGTGGTGATTTTATAATATACAGATATTCATGTAAGTAATTCTTTAATTTTGATGTTTTTGGGTGTCCCGAGTTGCTCTTAGACGGCAATTGATTGAAAATCAACGCCAAATGATTAAAGACAATGTCAAAAAGATCTCTATAAAATCAACCAGGGTGTCCTAATGACGAAAACAAGAAAAGATTTTTTATCCTGCATTCAGAGTACAGGAAATCTTAGCAAACCGGCATCTTCCGATAAAGAAGAACAATCTGATTAAATATACATATTTATCAGTTGTTCATACAGTTCCTGTTTACCACTTATTATTGAAGGTTCACCGTTTTTGATTGCAATCTCGCGAAGCTGTTCAAGGGTAAGTCTGCCTTTTTCAAAATCTTTTCCATGACCACGATCGAATGAGGCATATCTTTTTTTCCTCATTTCGAGGTATGGAGAATCTTTAAGAATCTTATCGGCTATCAGGAGAGATCTGGCAAAGGTGTCCATTCCGCTTATATGAGCTATAAAAAGATCTTCGGGATCGGTTGAATTTCTTCTTATATGCGCATCAAAATTAATTCCGCCGGTCTTGAATCCTCCTGCACGTAAGACTACCATAACAGCTTCAGTGATCTCATAAACATTTGTCGGGAACTCATCAGTATCCCAACCATTCTGATAGTCACCCTTGTTGGCATCAATGCTTCCAAGCATTCCTGCATCAGCAGCAACCTGCAGATCGTGCACAAATGAATGTCCTGCAAGGGTTGCATGATTTGCTTCAATATTAAGTTTGAAATCTTTATCCAGGCCGTAATGACGGAGGAAACCAATAACCGTTGCCGAATCATAATCATACTGATGCTTTGTTGGTTCCATAGGTTTTGGTTCAATAAGATATGTACCTTTAAATCCGTTTTTTCTGCCATAATCTCTTGCCAGTGAAAGCATCATTGCCATATGGTCAAGCTCTCTTTTCATATCGGTATTGTGAAGGCTCATATAACCTTCCCGTCCTCCCCAGAATACATAATTTTCCCCTCCCAGTTCAATCGTAGCTCTGATAGCGTTCCTAAGCTGGGCTGCTACATTTGCCACAACTGCAAAGTCGGGATTCGTTGCTGCTCCGTTCATATACCTCGGATGGGAAAAAAGGTTTGCTGTACCCCATAGCAGTTTAACTCCCGTTTGCTGTTGCATTTTTTTCATCACCGGAAGAATCTTTTCAAGTCGTTTTTCAATCTCCAGAACGGAGCCGTTACCCACAACATCCACATCGTGAAAACAGTAATAATCTGTACCTATTTTTGTAAAAAATTCAAAAGCCGCATCAAGCTTCATCATAGTTTTTGAATCATTGTCTGCAGCATTATCCCACGGAAAAATATGTGTCGGGAATCCGAACTGATCACTTCCGTTCCCACAGAATGTATGCCAGTATGCTATCGCAAAACGCAGGTGTTCCTTCATTTTCTTCCCCGACACCACCTTGTCAGGATCATACCACCTGAATGCCAGAGGATTTTTCGATTTATTACCTTCAAATTTTATTTTCCCTATTCCGGGATAATACTCTTTTGGTGTAATTTTTGCCATATCCGTAATTTTTTATTTTGTAATCTTAATTATGATACTTCCTTAAGATACTGAAGCCATTTGTAGTATGCTTCTTCATATGCAACTGCCTTTGTTTTGTCAACAACGGTCGTCCCCACTGATTTAAGACCTGCAAATGCTTCGCTGACTGATTTATAATATCCGCATCCGATACCTGCTCCACGGGCAGCCCCGACCGAGCCATCAGTATTGTAAAGATGGATTTCGGTACCAGTAATACATGAAAGAGCTTCCCTGAACACACTGCTGCGGAACATATTTGCAGCACCTGCACGTATGACAGATGGAATAATACCTGTTTCTTTCATTATATCAAATCCGAATTTAATCGAAAACACTATTCCTTCCTGAGCAGCTCTGAAAAGGTGGGAATTTGTATGAATATTGAAATTGAGACCCAATATCCTTGCTCCTATATTCTTATTACCCAGCATTCTTTCCGATCCGTTCCCAAATGGCAGTACAGACAAGCCCTCTGAACCTATATCAACCTTTCCTGCCATATCGTTCATCAAGGTATATTGCATATTGTTTCCTGCATTTCTCCTGAGCCAGGTATTGAGAATCCCTGTCCCGTTTATGCACAGTAACACCCCTAAGCGTGGATCATCCTGAGTATGATTTACATGAAGGAAAGTATTGACACGTGACAGGGGATCATATTTCTTTTGATCCGTCACACCGTAAATAACACCGGATGTACCTGCTGTTGCAGCCACTTCACCCGGATTAAATACATTGAGAGACAATGCATTGTTTGGCTGGTCCCCTGCACGGTATGAAACCGGAACACCCTCAGGCAGATCCATCTCCTTTGCTGCAGCAGCAGTTACATGTCCCTGTATAGAAAATGAAGGTCGCACATCGGGTATAAGGTCTTTATCAAATCCAAAATAATCGAGCAATTCTCCCGAGATCCTGTTTTCTGCAAAATCCCAGAAAATACCTTCAGATAATCCTGAATAAGTTGTAACAGCTTCTCCCGTGAGCTTCAAGGCAATGTAATCGCCCGGAAGCATCATTTTATAAATTTTCCTGAACAATTCAGGTTCATTTTCTCTGACCCATGCAAGTTTTGACGCTGTGAAATTTCCCGGTGAATTCAGCATATGACCAAGGCAAAAATCTTTCCCCAGCGAGTCCATTGCTTTCTCGCCATAATTTACAGCCCTGCTGTCACACCATATAATTGAAGGACGCAACACACTAAGGTCTCTGTCAACAATCACAAGTCCATGCATCTGGTAAGAAATACCTATTGCACCTATATCCTTCTTCTTCGCTCCGAGCTGACTGTTACAATCGGCAATCGAAGCCTTTACATTCTTCCACCAGATATCAGGATCCTGCTCTGCCCATCCCGGTTTTTCTGCAATGATCTTCATTTCATCTTTCGGATAAAAGGCTGAAGCCAGGCAGTTTCCCGAATCTCCGTCAATGACCGAAGCCTTAACCGAAGAACTACCCAAATCAAGTCCTAGTAAGAGCATTGTCTATATTATTAATTTAAGTTATAAGTACCTATAACGCCTAAAGTTAATATTAATTTGTAAACAAAAACATACCCCCGTACTTCAGATCACTTTAATAACTCTAATAACTTTAGGTACTCTAGGTATTTTAAGCACTTTAACCCTCTCCCCTTAGAGTTGATTCTCTGATAATTAGTTTATGTCTCAGAACTACCCTGCTGAATTCCGGATTACCTTTATTATTAAGTTTATTAATCAGAGAAGTGGCGGCCACCTCCCCGATCTCCCTGGCAGGATAATCGATGGTTGTGAGATTGGGTTTTACCACCTGGCTAACAGGCTCATTATTGAAACCCGCAACAGCAATATCTTCCGGGATCTTCAGCCCTTCCTTCTGAAGTTCGCAGATAACAGCTGCTGCAGATGTATCGTTGGCAGTAAATATCCCGTCGGGACGGGACTTCATTTCAAGTATCGAATGTGCCACATCTATGCCCGACTGACTGTTTAACTCTCCGATAACCAGCAGATCATTCTCAAACTTTAATCCTGCCTCATTCAGAGCATATTTGTATCCACTGAATCTTTCAGTGTAAACATTACGTAAAAGATTGCCTCCAAGATGCATTATACGACGACAACCCTGCTCTATAAGATGTTTTGTTATTTCATATCCTGCCCTGTAATTATCAATTACAATGCTCATGCAATCATTACAGTCAGCCACACGGTCAAAAAAAACGATCGGTATACCTTTATTAAACAGTATATTGAAATGATCAAGGTTATCAGTATCATAAGCAAGCGAAATAAGCAATCCGTCCACCCTGCTGTTAAACAGTGTTGATACACATGATACCTCCTGTTTTCCACTTTCCTGTGACTGGCTTATAATAAGACCATATCCAAGCTGATTAGTGACTTTTTCCATTCCTGCAATAGCTGTAGCCATAATATAGCTGTTAAGCTTTGGTACCACAACACCTATTGTCTCAGTGCTTTTCTTTCTCAGACTGCTGGCAAACTTATTACGCCGATATCCCATTTTACTCGCAATATCTTTTATTCTTTCACGGGTTTTTTCCTTTATATGGGGATGATCCTTCAGTCCGCGACTGACTGTTGACGGAGACAAATTCAGGGCTTTTGCCACATCATAGATCGTGACCTCCTTATTACTTTTCACCTCCTTATTACTTTTCATTTCAAAGGATTCTGCTACAAAATTAACATAAATAAAAGCCCAAAGAAATTTTAAAGGTTAATTTTGCAATCGGTTGCAAATATTTCAATTTATTTTTATGATCTCACTAAAACAAAGCCAATATTAAGAAGAATTGTCATCACATGTATTTCTGTTCTGGTTTCAGTGAAAAATTGCCCACTATATTCTGAATTTAATGCTATTCATGATTCATGTTATCTTTAAGAAAAAAGGAGGGTAAAAAACTGCTCTAAAGGAACTTCAGAACGTACGTGTATTATATTCTTCCGGCAAAAATCCTGATTTTTTTATTGTTGATTTCAATATACTAATGAATTATGCAGGGGTTGTAATGATGTCCTTCCCGACAAATTACAAATTTCCCCGAGCCATTGCGCATCTGGCCTGAAAATCAGTATAACCGGGCCGATATGTTCGCAATTTTCTGTCCCATTAAAATATGGACCGGCTCCTGAATCCATGCCAGAATTATATATTAAAGTACAGGTTGCTGGTTTATAACTGCCGTATTGATAAAGCAGCAGAAAGCTCGTGGGAATACTTTACAAATACCTTTAAAATAAAGATCATTATTGTAAAATAAACATACAAATACCCGAAAAAAACTTAAATAATTTTGCAATCGATTGCAAAATAGAATAAAGCTATTTAAATTTGAAATGTCATTTTAAACCTCGATCATGAACTGATCAGATGTTAAATGCATTATGACAGATAACTTAAGGAATTAGTTACTCTCATTTTATAGAATCAAAATGATACTGCAGACCATGGAGTTCATTTTTATCAAGGAATATTCAGGGAAAGAACCTTTATTATGTTTTATAAACCTCATAATTAAATTCTATGAAAAAAATCATTCTGTTGTTCCTTATGCTTGCTGGATTCTCCATGAGTCTGGAAGCACAAAAAGTAGTTACCGGTAAAGTAACGGATGAAGACCTTAATCCATTGGCAGGTGTATCAATCCTGGTAAAAGGTACCACCATCGGGACTCTTACGGATACCGGTGGTTCGTTCAGATTATCAGTTCCTGCTGACAGCAAAGTTCTCTCATTTTCTTTTATAGGGATGAAATCCTGTGACATTGAAATGAGAGACCGTACTTCTTTTGATGTCGTCATGAAAGTAGATGTTGGTTTGTTTGAAGAAGTGGTAGTCGTCGGTTATGGCACCCAGCAAAGAAAGGATCTGACCGGAGCTATAACCCGAATCGAAGCAGAGAGAACAAAAAATCTGCCACATACAAATATCGTACAAAGTCTTCACGGATCTGTTCCGGGTGTTTACGTTGGACAACAATTAAGGCCGGGAGAACAACCAAATATTCGAATCAGGGGAATCAGATCGCTTTCGGTCAGTAATACTCCTCTTATCGTCATTGATGGTGTAATATATGATGGTTCTTTAAATCATATTGACGTAAATGATATCGAATCCGTAGATATTCTTAAGGATGCCAGTGCCGCAGCAGTCTTTGGCTCAAGATCAGCCAATGGCGTTGTCATTATTACAACTAAAAAAGGCCGATCAGAAAAACCCGAATTTAATTTTGATACCTATTTTGGTATATCAAATCCGACTAAGATATTTAAACCACTTACTGGAGAAAAATATATAAAACGTATTCTTGATCACAGGTTAGCTTCAGGAGTTGGGGTTGATCCTACCAAAATATTAAGCTATTTAAGGGCAAATGAGTTAGATAACTATCAAGCAGGTAAAGAAATTAATTGGGTAGATGACATTATTCAAACCGGTACTTTGCAGAATTATCACCTTGATAT
>CAZPMM010000119.1:0-6119 GCA_964587405.1 uncultured Rikenellaceae bacterium | reverse complement strand
ACCTTTGAGAGTATCACAAATCAATATAACCATTCCCCCACCATTTCCACCGGGAGTAGGTGATCCTCCCGTTACATATGTTGACGACCCTCCTCCTCCCCCGAGGAACATTCCACCATTGAGACCTGTGTTTAGTACATTCTTGCCTCCCACACCTCCTGTCAGTGAAAGAAAACATGTTGTAAATTCCCTGCCTCCAAGCCCTCCTGCACCATAATTGGCTCCACCACCTCCGCCTGAGAATTTTCCGTTTCCGCCACCTCCACCCGAGAAATTGGCTCCCTTTCCTTTTACAAATTCCGGATAAATTGAAGGATAAGGCGTTATGCCTGCATTTGCCCTTATAGCCAATCCTTCTCCCTTAAATCCTGAACTGTCGGCAGAGGCCGCATAAGCGTATTTATCAAATTTTGATGCATTTGTTGTCGCACATATTCCTTTACCTAATGTTATATCCCCTCCTTTAAACCCTTTGCCTGAAACATTTATATTGGCATTAAGACTAAGTGTCTGTCTTATTATTGCAACCAGTACACCGCCTGTCCTGGTAACACTGTCCCAGGGCTGACAGGTAAGTGCTGCATCAACAACTGCAGTATTATATGAAGGTACTTTTATGATCTGAACTCCGCTTTCAAGATCAAATGTACTGTTCAGAATATTATTTCTGAAAACTATCGTGTTTGTGGCATCATTAACAGATTGGATTATAAGGAATTCATGTTCCCCAGGCTTGCCGTAGGATGCATATGCTGTACCATAAGTATTTGCTTCCGAAGCATATATCCTTGCACCTTTCATTTGTATAAGGAGAACTGTGTCGCCCTGACTGAACTGATCAAACAGTACCTCATCATTGATAATCACAAAATCGGCACCTATTGAACTGACATTGGCATAACTATTGATTATACCACTTATTTTTGTCTGTGAAAATAAGGATACACCTAAAGAATAAATAAGTACACAACTAAATATTAGACATTTACTAATACCTTGCAACTTTCCTGCCATCAATACCCTATTATCAACCGCTAATATAAATAAATAATTTAATTATTCAATGCAGGTCTTTAATAAGGTTCTTCCGGTTTTTCAACAGTGACAATGAGAGGAAATTCAACGAAGAAAGTTGTTCCCTTACCTGGCTCTGATTCAAACCAGACCCTTCCGCTGGCTCCTTCAACATACTTTTTCACAATTGAAAGACCGAGACCGGTTCCTGAAGATTTGGTAGTAAAATTAGGTGTGAACATTTTTGCTCTTACCGATGCGGATATTCCGCTTCCATTATCAGACACTGAAACGATTACTTTGTTTCTGTCGACACGTAATCCTACTTTGATCTTACCTTTTCTGGCAGGAGGAATAGCCTGAATACTGTTTTTGAACAGATTTGAAAAGATACCATTGAGTTGTTCCCTGTCAGCATAAATAATAACATTCTTTTCCAGAGGCCAGTTTACATCAAACGATATATTCTCGACATTTCTGAAAAGTTCGAGAGTGGTTTTTATCTGCTCAAGAAGGTCAACCTCGACAGGATTTGCCCCGGGCATTTTCGCAAAAGAAGAAAATGCAGATGCAATGTTTGAAAGATTGTCTATATATTCAATCTGGTTCCTCGCGAAAATCTCAAGTTTCTTACCAAAATCTGGAATATTATCATTCCATGATTTATGAAGTTGCTGTACATTTAGTTTCATTGGTGTAAGCGGATTCTTTATTTCATGGGCGATCTGTTTAGCCATTTCCCTCCAGGCATATTCCCTTTCAGAATTTGCCAGCTTATGAACACTCTCCTCTAGCTCATCGACCATTATATTATACTGGTTTACCAGATCTCCAATTTCATCATTGCCATGATATGTAAGATGTTCGCTTTTCTTGCCCAGTTTAACAGATGCAAGACCCTCACTCAGCATTGAAAGCGGTGAAGTAAGCCTGCCGCTTATGAAAACACCGAATACCATAGTAATGACCACTATAAGAAGGGTAAAATTAATGATTGTGACTATAAGATTGGATATTTCCCTTGTCAGAAGACTCTGCATTCTGAAATAGGGCAGATTAAGATATGTCAGGACATGTTTTTCGTTATTATAAAAGGGGACATAAGCTGAAATATACTTCATGTTACCTACACTCTCCGTCTGGATATATTCACTTTTGGTAAGGTCAGCAACATTCATAAAGGCCATCATGTCCATCCTATGACTGGTGAGATCCCTGAAAAAAAGTTCGGGACGCGAAGTGGCCATGAGATACCCGTTTAAATCATAGAGATTAATATCGGTATTGAATATATTTGAAAGATTAATAAGCAGTTCATTGAGGGATGCATTGTTAGCGTTTCGCCAGTTTGGTGTAAGGTGTCTTTCCATTGATATCTCATTCTCCAGTTCTAGGTAGATAGAATTAAGCTTTTCCTTTATATTGTCATAATGGTTAGACTGGAATTCCCTTACAGTAAGAGAGGCTACAGCGCTTCCCACAAGGATGAACGAAAACAGCATTATTCCCGTAAAAGAGAACTGAAGCTTTTGCCGGAAATTAAGATTCATGATCCCCCGGGAAGAAGGATGCAGAAAAAAAACCAGTACCAGATTTACCACAACGAATGTAAATGCAAATAAATAGGCAAATGATATTATCATGTTCCCGGCATTCAAAAGAGGTCTGCTTATCATCACGGTCGCATTCCCGTTTCTGTATAATATGTGTCTGAAGCCTTCAACATCAAATATCCGGTAATCGGAACTCTCATCAACATATTCTTCATCGGTTTTATTATAGGGAAAATCTCCATGATTGAGAATGATTGATCCGTTCAGATATTTAGCGAATGAATAGTTTTTAAGTCCGGAATATCCATGGAACCTTTTATCAAGCAATAATTCTGAATAACCGGGCTGAAACACATTTATATCTCCATAAAGCTCAATGAAAAGTCCGTTCGAAGTACCTTCCGAAGTCGTATAAAAAATTCTGCCTATATAGTAAGGACGGGCTCCCTGATTATCAATAAAATAAAAATGGGTGCCGGTAAGGGGATATCCGTATTTGTTAATACGCTCATCAAAAAATGTATAACAATCCTGAAAGCTGTTCTCCCCTGGGCCGACTCTTATAAGCTGGCCCTGTCTGCAGAGATAGATATTTACATTGAAATTACCCCAGTAACCATTGAAATAATTATTATTAAGATAAGCTGAAATAGTATTGAAATCACTTCTTTCAAACAACTCAACGTCCATCATACCCGTAAGAAGTGTATCACTTTGAAGTACCGGCCACATATCAAGGAGGAGGTGTTCAGCTTCCGGGTCGTTTTCAGTCGATAAAGACAGGGCATGAACTTTTAGGTTTTCATTTGTTTTTTTCTCCGAGAAAACAGTTATTATAATAAGTGAATAAATACCTGCTATAAGTGAAAAGAATACAGAGATACTCAGTTTTCCTGTTTTTTTACCATGAGTAATCCACACGACTGTTATAAATCCTGCCCAAAGAAACATAAGAGCCGGCATTGATACCCTTTTAAGTAATGTAAAAGCAACTATCACTCCGGCAGAAATTAGAAGGGCAGGAATCTTTTTACCTGTTTCAGTCTGACCATCTGTCTTGAATGCCTTAATAATGAAAGAGACCGGCAGCAGAAACAATAACAACACGGATGTAAAGCCTGCCACACTATACAAACTTAAATCTAAAACTTTATAAGTCTCAAAATTTATGTTTGAGTTCGATACCAGTTTGCAGAAAACGTAATGGAAAAGGCAGAAAAGGAATGTTCCCGTAACAAACAATATTCCTGACGTAAGATGAGTTGTTAAAGTCTTTTTCGCATATATTTCACCAACAGGCATATACCTGTAAAAAACATAAGCAAAAAAAACTGTCAGAATACTTAAAAGCATAAAATGACCCAGGGAAGGGATAAAACTATTAAGTGAGAAAATATAAGGAGAAAATAGTTCGGTCCTGAAAATTACAGAGGGTTGTCTTAAAAAAAGAACTATGAGGTATAAGATCAGATAGAACAGGAAACTAACCGCAATACCTATTCTTGCGAAGTTTCTGGAAGCCATGTATCTGACAATTTTTACTGACAGCAGCAATATCATCAGAAAAAATACACTCCACAGGATCAACGGTATGAAAATATAGGGAGTATTAATACCTTTTGCCGGAAAAACAAGCGAGAATAGAAAATCTCCGTTCTTGTTGAAGACATCATTACCATTTTCCGTTTTGCGGGTACTAAAGCTTACATCGGGCGGGAATCCGAAATCCTTTTGGAAACCGCTTTTAACTATGTCATTCTCAAACCCGTAATCAGTTCTCACCCTAAGCAGGCCAATTATTCTTTCATTTCCTTCCTCAATCTTACGTGGAAGGAACCATCCGTTCTGCAAATTGACCAGAGGCCGTGAAAAAATAGATTCATCCTGTAGAAGTACAGGTACATCAAAACTGTTATCAGACCAGTGAACAAGCCTCCGGTCCATATATTGAAGTATTGTTATTCCATTCTTTGAAGCAATGGAAAATATCCTGTTTTCGGATACTGAACCGTGAGGTTCTCCTTTACTCATTATTAACCGTAGATCATTCAGACAATCCTCCATTATTTTTTCTTTTTCGTGGAGAATCCTCGTGAATCTTTTTGTTCTGAACCTGCTTTCCGATGAACCCTCGTAAACCATCTGAGTCAGTATCGCTGCCGCACCCAGAATAATTGTCAGGATTACCAGTATAAACCGTCCCCTTTTTTCTTTCATATCTTAACTGTCTTTATTCATGATGATAGGGAGATCCCCGGATAATTGAAAAAGCCCTGTAAAGCTGTTCGAAGAATATTAACCTTACAAGCTGATGCGGAAATGTCATTTTCGATAATGAGATTTTCATATCTGCCCTGGCATATACTTCTTCTGAAAATCCCCAGGCTCCGCCAGTAACGAACAATAGTCTTTTCCCTGGCAGCATCAGTCTGCTTTCCAGCCAGGAAGCAAATTCAACTGACCTGAATTCCTTTCCCCGTTCGTCAAGCAAAATAACATAATCCGTTTCGCGTATCTGTTTAAGAATTTTCTTTCCCTCCTTTTCCCTGAGCTGCTGACCAGTAATATTATGGGCATTCCTAATATCGGACACTGTAATAATCTCCAGCCCAGAACTTTTTCTTATTCTTTCTGAAAATATTTTAATACCATCAGCAACATACTTCTCATTTGTTTTTCCTGTCTGTACAAAGACAATTTTCATAATTGGCCCGACTTTTGTGCAAAGAAAACTGCGATGCTAACCTGCAAAAATATAATTAAAAAACGTGCTCACACAATGTATAATTATATTAATAAAGCAGAACGGATTATGTTTTAGGAAAATAGTTAAATTTGTGATGAAATGAATTTGAAAGTCAGCAAAACATAAACAGATGGATTTTAAGAACCTTGCTTCTACACTTGTACTGGCTCTTTTATGCACTGTGGCCAAGCCCCAGGATCAGCAAAGGATTCCGCCGGGTATTTCAATGGCAATAAAAGCCGGAAATGCAGCCGAAATGGCAAAGTACATGAACTCAACAGTTGAATTGCTCCTGCTGGGAAAAGAAGATTTCTATAAAAAGAATGTAGCTGAAACCATTCTGAAGGATTTCTTCACAACTTATCAGACAAAAGATTTTATAATCAGGCATCAGGGAGCAAAAAACGAAGCACAGTATGCCATAGGAAACCTTAAAACTGAAAAAGGTGATTTCAGGGTTTATTTCCTTTTGAAAAAGGTTGGTCAGGAATTACTTATCCATACCATAAGGATAGAATCGGAAGATGGGAAATAAATTCCTGAAAGAATTAATAAACAGATGTATTGAAGAAGACACCGGCGACGGTGATCATTCTTCACTGGCATGTATCCTGCCTGAGGCAAGCGGGAAAGCCCGTCTTCTCATAAAAGAACCCGGAATACTTGCAGGTATAAGGGTTGCAATGGAAACCTTTATGATGTTTGACGAAGAATTAAATTGTGAGATCCTTATGCACGACGGTGATAAGGTTGTAAGGGGTGATACAGGATTCATTATAAAAGGCAGGCAACAATCCATACTGAAA
>CAZPMM010000118.1:1151-6128 GCA_964587405.1 uncultured Rikenellaceae bacterium | reverse complement strand
AATCCCTTTGGTCTTAAGAATATGCTTGGAAACGTTGACGAATTCTGTTCAGACTGGTACCAGCCCGGTGCTTATAAAGAATATCCCGAGGGCATTATTAAGGATCCGACAGGACCTGATGTAGGAGAGGAACATGTAGTCAGAGGAGGATCATTCATGGATATGGCGGGCAGAGTAAGGAGTGCAGCCAGAAACCATACCATGACAGATGAATGGCTGAAAACCGATCCTCAGATCCCTAAAAGCATGTGGTGGTATTCCGATTGCTACCACGTTGGTTTCAGGGTAGTTTGTGAATTTGACGAAAATACAGGAAATCAATAGCATTAATGAAGTTGTTACTTTTACATTAAAAAAAGTAATGCAGTGTACAGAGCAATGAATTACTTTGTTCTGCCAACCTCTTTTTGATGGAAATAAATTTCAATCCTCAAGCTTATCTCAGGCTTTGGAAGAATGCGTAAGTACTTAAATTATATAAACTCTTCATTTTTTAAAGTTTCCTGTTAAAAAATATTAATTGCATTTTGCAGTTTTGTTTTTTAAATTAGATATATTTACATTTGATTCACTTTCTTTCAGCTTGATTGTTAATTATTTTAACCTCTAATAAAACTCATTTTATATGAAAAAATCTGGAATTTCGAGACGTAGTTTTCTGGGCACGACTGCTGTAGGAGCTGCCGGCATCGTTGCCCCTGTTATTATTACAAGTTGTAGCAGTGGCAAGGCTAAACCTTTCCAGGCAGTAGATAATGGCACATGGCTTGATGCCGCACCTGACGGTCCGGTACTTAAAGCCGGTGTTATCGGATGCGGTGGCCGTGGAAGAGGAGCAGCCATTAATTTCCTGAATTCAGGTCCAAATCTTCAGATCACGGCATTGGGTGATACATTCAGTGATCGTCTCGAGGAAGCAAGAGCAGTAATACTCAAGCAGAAGAATCAGGAAGTTCCTGAAGAAAATTGTTTTGTTGGATTTGATGCTTTTCAGAAAGTTATAGAATCGGGAGTTGATATTGTGATTCTTGCAACTCCTCCGTTTTTTCGGCCCGAACATCTTGCTGCCGCAGTAGCAGCCCGCAAGCATATTTTTGCAGAAAAGCCGGTATGTGTTGATCCCACAGGTGCCAGGTCTGTTATGGCAACTGCACTTAAGGCCAAAGAGATGGGATTGACAATTGTTACAGGCACACAGCGTCGTCACCAGCGCAATTATGTTGCAAACTATAATCAGGTAAAAGCAGGGGCAATAGGTGATATAGTAGGTGGGAATGTGTGGTGGAATGGTGGAAAACTGTGGCACAGGGATAAGAATCCGTCATGGTCAGAAATGGAATGGATGATTCGCGACTGGGTTAACTGGACATGGTTGTCGGGAGACCATATAGTTGAACAGCATGTTCATAATATTGATGTTCTGAACTGGTTCACAGGATCACATCCGGTTATTGCACACGGTATGGGATCACGTCTGAGACGTGTTACCGGAGATCAGTATGATAATTTCTCCATTGAATACATTTTTGAAGACGGAAGACGTTTTCACAGCCAGTGCCGTCAGATAAACGGATGCTGGAACAGTGTTTCGGAAAGATTACAGGGAACCTTAGGTTCAACAAACTGTATAGATACTATTGTTGACCTTGCAGGCAATGAAATATGGAAATATTCCTATCCCGCTAACAGTGAAGGAAAACCAGACACTAAGGCTATGATGGATCCTTATGTACAGGAGCATGTCGATATGGTTGCAGCAATCAGAAATAACCAGCCTTTTAATGAGCTTGAAAATACAGCTATATCCACATTGGTAGGAATTATGGGTCGTGTTTCGGCTTATACAGGTAAGGAAACAACCTGGGATGAAATGATGAATTCTGACATGAAGCTTGGACCACAGGTATTTACGTTGGGCAAAGTCGATATTCCGAAAGAAGTCCCGATTGCCGGTGAAGCATATGATGCAGCTGCAGAAGCAAAAAAAGCTGCTGAAAGAGCTAAACAGCGAGGTTAAATCTGTTATGGAAGATTGTGGTTTAAACAGATAACACACATTAATATGATTAACTCCAGAAGGAATTTCATAAAAAAAGCCACTGTATCAGGAGCTGTCGCTATGGCAGCTCCTTCAGTCTTCGGCGTGGGAAAAATAACGCTTCCCGATGCAACAGAACCATTCAAACTCAAATACGGACCAAGTTTAGGAATGTTCCGTCAGCATGCCGGAAATGATCCGGTTGATAATATAAAATTCTGCTATGATCAGGGATTCAGAGCAATGTTCGACAATGGTCTTATGAACCGTCCGGTTGAGGAACAACTGAAAATAGCAAATGAAATGAACAGACTCGGAATGGAAATGGGTCCCTTTGTTTTATATGCAAATTTCGCTGTTACGTCATTCGTTCTTGATAATGCTGAAATCCGTGAAATGCTTGCGAAAAAAATGCAGGAAGGAGTGGATTGTTTTAAGAGAACAGGAGTTAAATGGGCACTTGTCGTTCCGGGAAGATATGATGAAAGACTCCACAGGGATTTTCAGACGGCAAATGTAATCGATAATCTTAGAATGTGCTGTGACATCGTTGAACCTGCCGGACTGACAATCGTGCTGGAGCCTCTTAACACCTTAAAGGATCATCCGGGTTTATTCCTCACAGGTATACCCCAGGCTTATTCAATATGCCGTGCGGTTAACAGGAAATCCTGTAAAATAGTGAATGATATCTACCATCAGCAGATTACTGAAGGGAATCTTATCCCCAATATTGAAGCAGCATGGAGTGAAATAGCTGCTTTCCATTGTGGTGATAATCCCGGACGTAATGAACCTACAACGGGTGAGATCAATTATAAAAATGTATTCAAATATATCTACAGCCGCAAATTTGACGGTGTGATAGCTATGGAACATGGTATAAGCCAGCGTGGCACCAGGGAAGGTGAAGCCAGGGTGATACAGGCATACCGCGAATGTGATAATTTCGAGGTGTCTTTTTGATTTTGATATTTTAGGGTGTCCCGACTTGCTCTTAGACCGTTTGGCTGAAGCTAACGGTAATTGATTGAAAGCCAATGCTAATTGATTGAAGTCAATGTCAAATAATTGGAATCAGTGTCAAAAGATCTCTATAAAATCAACCAGGGTATCCCAATGACGAAAACAGGAGGACTAACTTAATCAAAAGTCAGTTGTGACAATTCTTTATTATTCACATCTATTTTGTTGCTTTTATCCCTTTACTGTCGATAATTAATTCTACCCTGCAATTGTTATTCATCACCAGGATTGGGAAATTATTCTCATCAGGGTTTTTATCAATATGTGGTTGCTTCATTAGATGTTACATATTGAAGATATGGCCCATGATTTATTGTGAACGGTTGTTCCTGAAAGTATGCTGATAATGACAAAATTAGAATAAGAGCTGATAGGAACAGGTATTTTTTCATTTTCAACGTTACCAGAACAGGCATATGGTCTGAAGCTGAATTACGTATTACTTTTACATTTTTCACTATCCAGTTGTGTTTTTTATGCCGGAATCATCGAAAATAAACCATATTTCTTCATTTAAAAGGGTTTAAAAAAATTGGAATTTTTAATGGGCATATGACAAATCTATTAAAATTATTTATAACTATATTTGGATTTATTGATAAACAGATGTTTTATCGATCTTATTAGGATATTCTAACATTTAACGTGATGAAACCCACATGATTGAATTCAAACGCAAACACGTGATGAATATAATTTTCAATCATGTGGGTTCCTTGCTTGAGCGGAACAGGCATCATACCATTAAAATCAAAATTATATTCTGATGAAAAACACATTGTTAATTTCAATTTTTATTATGATGGGTATTGTCACTACCGGTTGCAGTAATAATCCCAGGTTTTTTGCAGGGGGATTCACAAAAGGTGATGAAATGGGAATGAATGTTTATGAACTTGACAGCAGGAGAGGATCTCTTACATTGATCTCACAGGCTGATGCTGGTCCTAATCCCTCATTTTTTTGTTATTCTCCGCGCAAGAAGTTATTGTATGCTGCCAATGAGGTCATGGAGTTTAAAGGTCAGCCTGGAGGAGGTATTACAACACTGAGGTATGATTCCGGAAATGCTTCTTTTGAAAAGGCAGGCGAGATGGTAATACCATATGGCGGACCTTGTTATATTTCAATATCTCCTGACAGTGGATTCCTGTTTGTAGCCAATTATCCGAAGGGATCGGTTGCTGTTGTCAAACTGAATGAAGAAGGTATTCCGGAAACTGTTACGGATTCTATTTTGTATAATCCTGAAAAACCTAATGCCTCACATGCGCATATGATAATGAGTGATCCAAGGGGGGACCATATATTTGTGACTGATCTGGGGCTTGACAGGATTGTTATTTATGATTTTGATACCAGAGAAGGGAAACTGATTCAGCTTGAAAATGGTATAATATCTATTGCCCCGGGATCGGGTCCGCGCCATTTTATATTCAGCTCTGACGGATCGGAAATGTATCTGATAAATGAACTTGGATCAACGATTATGACATTTAAAAATGATCATAATGGTGGACTGAGCCTGTTGCAGACGCTATCCACAAGGGGTTTCAATTCAGCTGAAAAAAATTACTGCGCTGATATACATTCAGGGAAAAGCGGCGAATTTATTTACGGATCAAACAGAGGAGAGAACTCCATAGTGGTTTTTAAAGTCTCGGATGATGGAATTCTCAGTCTGGCAGGGCACAGTACCTGTGGGGGAGACTGGCCAAGGAATTTTGTTATAGATCCATCGGGAAAATTCCTTCTTGCTGCAAACCAGAGATCAGGAAACATTGTAGTTTTTAAAATAAACGGCCGTACGGGTCTTCCTGAAGGCCCGGTTGACAGCACTCTGATGAAAGCACCAGCCTGTCTTGTGTTTTTTTGATCCATTATATACCAGTGCAGGAAGATTGTTATTTATG
>CAZPMM010000118.1:0-1141 GCA_964587405.1 uncultured Rikenellaceae bacterium | reverse complement strand
GTGATAGCTGAACTGCAGCATGAAAAAGAAAAAACATGGGATTTAATTATTATCGGAGGTGGAGCGACCGGCCTTGGAATAGCAGTTGATGCTGTAACACGTGGATACAGTACAATTCTGCTGGAAAAATCAGATTTTTCAAAAGGTACTTCATCCCGTAGCACAAAACTGGTACACGGGGGAGTAAGATACCTTGCACAGGGTGACGTACTTCTCGTGACTGAAGCACTTCAGGAAAGGGGAAGGATGCTGAGGAATGCGCCTCACCTTGCTGAAAATCAGGAATTTGTTATTCCTGCATATTCTTTATGGGATGTGATACTATATACCGTTGGACTGAAATTTTATGATCTTTTATCGGGAAGACTCAGTCTAGGCAAATCATATTTCATTAACCGGGCAAAAACCCTCAGTCGACTTCCTCTGTTGAGATCAGAAGGATTGAAAGGAGGAATTGTTTATCATGACGGACAGTTCGATGATTCGAGAATGGCTGTGACCATGGCCATGGATTGTTGTAGAAAAGGAGGAATAGTTCTTAATTATTTCGAAGTGACAGACCTTCTTAAGAACAGGGAAGGTAAAATTACAGGTGTGAATGCAATCGATAATAATACCGGAACTAAGTACGAAATAAAGTCGAAACTGGTTATCAATGCCACAGGAGTTTTTGCTGACGAAATACACCTTCTGGATGATCCCTCGGCAAAGCCTTCAATAAGGCCAAGCCAGGGTGTGCATATTGTGCTTGACAGATCATTTCTGGGAGGTAATTCGGCAATTATGATTCCGAAAACAGATGACGGCAGAGTTCTTTTTGCAATTCCCTGGTATGATAAAGTTGTTGTTGGTACAACGGATACCCCTCTCGATATTATTACCAATGAACCCAGAGCTTTAGAAGAGGAAATAAACTTCATACTGAGAACTGCAGGAAAGTATCTTACAAAAAGCCCTTCACGTGCTGATGCTTTCTGCATATTTGCAGGTTTGCGTCCGCTTGCTGCTGATCCTGATAATCCGGCTGCTACAAAAGAGGTTTCAAGAAGGCATAAGATCACTTTGTCGGGTTCGGGACTTCTTTCAATTGTCGGGGGGAAATGGACCTCTTACAGACGAATGGCAGAAGAAACTATTGATA
>CAZPMM010000117.1:0-6148 GCA_964587405.1 uncultured Rikenellaceae bacterium | reverse complement strand
GCCTCGGGAAACCATAACGACTGCATCACCTTTTTTCATGCATCCCATGCCCCCGTGGATTGCTTCTGCCGGAGATAAAAATTGTGCATTCCTTTCAATACAACAAAGTGAGTGTGCAAATTTTTTGGTTGCAATACCGGAAGAACCACTGGCACAGGTAATAATTTTAGGACAAGTGCTTAATACTTCAACTGCTTTTACAAAACTATCTTTATCCAAATATTCAATAATATCTGAAATTGCCTTACTTTCAATTCTTAAAGATTCAGTCGCTTGTCGTATGATTTCATCTTTTTTCAAGTCATTCATAATTTATATTTTTAATTTATATTTATAATGTTACCAACATTAAGGTGGTTTACTTTCTTAAAATTCATCCTCTGCATTTCAAAAACCCCGTTAATTGTCCTGTTTTGATAAAGTCCCATCAATCCAATTTATGATGTCCTTTACATACCAACTCATTACATCCGGGAAGAACAATAGTTTTATTCGGAATGTCTGCTTTTATTTGTATCCAAAGAAGGTTTTATGATCCTCCACCTGAAAAAAATAACATTTTCCGATAAATTATTTTTATCAATTTTCAAATATACTGTTGCTTTATCCCACCATTTTTCTTCGTTCACATAAAATGATCTGGCTATTAATGCTGTACATAAATCTTGATCAACCGGCATGGAATGTACGTTACATCGATCTTTAAACGCTTTGCCTAATTTTCTTTTTTATGTTTTACTTAGCATTTGTTGCCTACGAAAAGATTTGTTATATTATTATTCTCTAATCGGTCATTACCTGTTTTTTAAAATTATCCATAAGGTCTTTACAGTATGTACTTAAGCCTACCACGTCGGCCCCTATACTGATAAATTGATAGCCCATGTCTATTAATTCCCGGGCATTCAGAGGACTTCCCACTGTTGCTGCAAATTTTCCATGTTTTCGGGCAACTTCTGCTATTTTCCGGCGTGTTTCCAGCAATAAGGAATGATTCCATTCACCAGGCGCTCCGATACCATGACTGAAATCACCTGGGCCAAAGAATAACATATCATATCCTTCCAAAGCTGCAATTGCTTCCAAATCCTCCAATGGCTCTGGATCTTCTATTTGCAGGGCGATAAAACGTTGTTCATTAGCCTGTTTCAGGTACTCGCAAAAATCGAGATTCGTATAATTGCCATCCGCATTTCCTCCGTCAATAGGGCGACGACCTATAGGATGGAAGCGGGTATAATAAATCACTTTTTTGGCATCGTCCAGATTCATAATATGTGGAACCAATATTCCGGAGGCATCTAATTCAAGAGGTTTTACAAGATCGCTATAGCTCCCTCTTGAAACCCGCACCATCAAATCCGTGTTGTGAGCCTTCGCAGCCCAGTTCTGTGATTTGATTTCCGACCAGTCCTGGGTAACATGTTCCCTGTCTACCCATAAACAATCGAATCCTGACATCGCTGCAATTTCAATAACTTCTCCCCCTGTGAGATTCAGTTTAAAACAAGTTGCAATTTCTCCCGCTCTTAATTTTCTCAGCACACGACTTTTTCTCATAATATTCTCCATAAAAAAATTAGTATTAATGTTCTCAGTATCGTATTTTATAAACCATAAAAGGAATATACAAATCAGGAATTAATATTCGAGCATACCTGTTTTTTTTGCTCCACCTGTCCGATAGAAATCCTTCAGGGAGCAACCCGTCGATAAACGCCGTATAGAGGTAAGCCATAGTGTAAAATCCTGCTAACCTTTGAGACAAAGTATAATGTTCATTGTAATAGAAGGGTATCAAAACCATTGTCAACCAACCTATAACTCCCATCATACCCCAGAAAATGAAAAGAATTACAAACGATTTTCGGGTAAAAAGGTCTCTTATGGCTAAGCTGGATTTCATGTTAACTATTGCCTCGTTTTCAGTTTGTGAATTTAGAGAAATTTTACAATAGATACTGCCTGGGGGCGTCTTTTAGATATTAAGAATTGGCAAGTTCTGTGTTAACTAAGTGACAGACAGAACAAAGAAAAAATATGTGTGTTGTACTCCTGTAGATTTTTTGTCGAAATGGAAATATACATCAATAATAATGAGTTTTTAAATGCTCATATTTTCTTAATTTCGTGACTTAGTTAATCAGACTATTGTTTCAGTAATTTATAACTATGAATTATTCATTCAGGTATATTTTAATGGCTACACTTATCGTGCTAACCGGTGCATCATGCAAAAAAGCTTCGGAAGACAAGCTGAGAATTGAATATGAAAAATATGTGATGTCCAACGGGCTGCAGGTTATTCTTCACACGGATCATTCCGATCCCATGATGGCGTATGCAATAATGTATCATACAGGTTCGGGCAGGGAAAAGCCTGGCAAGACGGGCTTTGCTCATCTCTTTGAACATCTGTTGTTTATGGGATCAGAGAATGTACCGACCGGAGCATTTGACAAGATACTCGAAGCCGCGGGCGGATCGAACAACGGGTTTACATCAAGGGATGTTACAACCTATTTCGAAGAATTCCCAAAAAATGCGCTTGAAAAAGTGTTATGGCTTGAATCGGACAGGATGGGCTTTTTCATAAACTCAGTGACTCCCAGAGCTCTGGCTATTCAGCAAAATGTTGTGCAGAATGAAAAACGACAAAGTGTTGATAACCAACCATATGGATTTAGCGATTATGTTATCAACAAAAACCTTTACCCTGAAGGTCATCCATATAACTGGACTGTCATAGGTGAAATGGAGGATCTCCGTAATGCAACGCTTGATGATGTAAAAGAATTCTACAGTAATTTCTACGGACCAAATAATGCAACACTGGTTTTATCAGGAGATTTTGAACCAGGCGAAGCAAAACGACTGATAGAAAAATATTTCGGGGAAATAAAACCTCACGGGGAAGTGGCATCCAGAGCACCTATGGTCCCGGCTCCTGAAAAAACAATAAAACTATATCATGAAGATAATTTTGCAAATGTTCCTGAAATAACAATGGTGTGGCCTGTTCCACAAGCTTATCATAAAGATGCCTATGCGCTTGATTTTCTTGCCGGAATAATTGCTTCGGGTAAAAAAGCGCCTTTATACAAAGTTCTTGTTAAAGAAAAACAACTGACATCAGTAGTAAATGCATATAATAATTCTGAAGAACTTGCTGGTGAATTTGTCATTACAATACGGGCAAATGAAGGAAAATCACTTAACAACATAGAAGCAGCTGTTTTTGAAGCTTTCGAAAGATTTGAAGAAGAAGGAATAACTGAAAAGGATATTGAAAGAGTGAAAGCTCTTTCTGAAAAAAGGTTTTACGACGGTCTGAACAGTATTCTGAACAAATCCATCCAACTTGCTTATTACAACACCTATATTAGCGATCCGGGATATATTATCAAAGATGTTGAGAACATAAAATCCGTAACCTTAAATGATGTAAAGAGGGTTTATGACCAGTATATCAAAGGTAAGAACCATATTGTTACAAGCTTTGTTCCCAAAGGAAGAACCGATCTTATTGCTGCCAATTCGATACCGGCTGGTATTAAGGAAGAGAGTATTAGCAAAGCAAGTCAGGTAGAAATTTCAGAAAACGGGGCAGAAATGATTGAAAAAACAGCATCTGTGATTGACCGAACCATCGAACCTCCCCCGGGAGAGGAACCCGGTATCAATATACCTGAAATATGGAAAGCTAAGCTGAAAAACGGGATAAAAGTTTATGGTATATACAACATGGAACTTCCTCTTGTAACTGTTAATCTTACAATTGACGGAGGTTTTTTACAGGACAATATAAACCTTCCGGGAGTTGCCTCAATGGTGGCATCTGTGCTCCCACAGGGTACAAAGAATAAAACACCTGAAGAGCTAGAGGAAGAAATTGAGTTGCTTGGTTCCGGTATAAGCTTATCTGCAGGTAGAGAGGAATTAACTTTCAAAATAAGTACGCTTTCAAGGAACTTTGTAAAGACAATGGATATTCTGAGAGAAATTATACTTGAACCCAGATGGGATGAAACAGAGTTCACACTTGCTCAAAACAGGACCAGGAACAGGATTATCCAGTCAGAAGCCCAGCCTGCAAGAGTTGCAAATCTTGCATTCTATAAGCTGGTCTACGGACCCAAACATATTTTTAGCTATAATACAGACGGTACCAGAGAATCTATAGAAAAAATAACACTTAATGATCTCAAATCGTGGTATGACAGAAATATATCTCCCTCTGTGGCAAGGATACATATAGCAGGGAATATCGGGGAAGATCAGGTTCTGAAAGCACTAAGACCATATGAAGAAGAATGGTCACCGAAAGAAATAACTGTTAACCCATACCCGGATCCCGTAATACCCGGAAAATCGCAGGTCTTTTTCCTGGATATTCCGGGATCCAGACAATCAGTAATTTATATCGGGTACCCGGCAATTACCAGGGATAATCCTGATTTTATAAAGACTGATTTTGTTAATTACCGGCTGGGAGGTGCATTTTCAAGTATATTGATGCAGATACTACGGGAACAGAAAGGTTTTACGTATGGTGCACGCAGCTCATTCCTGGAAATGAAGACCATTGCTCCTTTCATTGCCTCTTCAAGTGTCCGCTCTGATGCAACATTCGAATCGGTATGCATTTTCAGGGACGAAATGAACAAATATCGTAATGGAGTGGGGGAAAAAGACCTTCAGTTCATAAAGAATTCAATGATAAGATCAAATGCCCTGCGCTTTGAAACTAATCAGGCACTTGTAAGCATGCTTACAACAATCAGTAAATATGGTTTAAGCGATGACTATGTTAAACGCGAGGAAGAGGTCATCAGAAATATGACTGTTGACGAGCATAAAGCAATAACAAATAAATACATCATCCCCGACAGGATGTATTATCTCGTTGTTGGCGATGCGGCAACACAGATGAAAGCGCTTGAAAAGACAGGATTCGGGAAACCGGTCTTAATTAAACAGAAATGAGGTTCTGAATATCCGGCAACCTTTATCCTGCGTGAGGCAAATTGCATTAGAAAGAGGTATTTTTCAGTGCTTCTTATCATTAGCTTATCATAATTGCTTCTTTGCGGCAATATCATAAACCATCAAAGAGTTTCCGTGGCGGACATAAAGTCTTTTATCTTTTATCACCAGGTGAGCCCAGTGCGGACCTGAACCAAGTGGTACTTTAAATGAGCTGATAATATTTAAAGCAGATCCGGAAGGTTCCACAAGATTGACTGTTCCCCTTTCGGCATAAACATAAAGAAGTCCGTCGTTGGCAATAACATTTGAAGGAGCCAGTTGATTGACCTGGAAAATAATTTCACCTGTTTTCCAGTCGAGACAGAAAAAATTACGGTTATAATCCCCGGCACCATATATTTTATCATTCAGTACAACAAATCCGCCAATCTTGGGATCGTGTTTTGCATTTTTCCACACTTCTGATACTTTGGAACCGTCAGGAGATAATTTCAGCATAACACCCCCGACACCATATCCGATTGTACAATAAAGGTAACCATCATTATAAGCCGGAACGTTCGGATGAACGCTGTATTCATTTATGTGGTCATACTTCCAAAGCAGGGCTCCATTGGATGCATCAAAACCATGAATTGATCTCTCCATCATTGTAACAAGCAATTTTCTTGAAGGCAGGTTAACTATTACCGGTGAATTATAACCTGATTTTTCACCACTGCCTTTACTCTTCCATATTATCTTTCCCGTATTACGGTCAAGAGCCACCACATTTGCATCCTGGCCACCCGGAGAACAGTATAATATGTTTCCGTCATGAACAAGGTTTTCTGTAATTCCCCATCTCAGATTTCGTGCATCATATTGATTCATGAAATCGACTGACCATATTGTTTGTCCGTTTGCAGTGTTCATACAGGTGAGTTTCCCGTATGCACTCATAATATATAGTTTATCCCTGATAATAAGTGGTGTGGATCTGGCACCGGCATGGCTCTCATCCCATTCCTTTCCATAATCCTTTTTCCACAGCAGTTTCCCGTTATGATCAAGTGAAAATACATATCCTGTCCCATTATTCATCCCTGTTGTATAAACAGCTGCTGAAGTAACTGCTGCAGAACTATATCCTTCACCCAATTCATCATAATGCCATATC
>CAZPMM010000116.1:0-6174 GCA_964587405.1 uncultured Rikenellaceae bacterium | reverse complement strand
AAGAGCTATAGCCCAGTTCAATAAAGTTCTGGAATCCGAGATAGAATCGGTCTTTCTGCTTACTATCCCCGAACATGCACATATAAATGCGACAATTGTACGCGATATTATCCGTTCCGGAGGAGATGCATCAAAATTTGTACCTGCAGCTATAAATTTAAAGAATTACAAAGCTGAAGAAGATTAGCACCTCAGTACCGACTTATTTATCAGATCCATCAATGAAAGCCATGCTGTGTTTTTTATTTTGCTTAATTCATCCGGGAGAAGCCACTCAATATGGGTGATACCTTCCTGAACCTGAGGTTTTGTAATCATTTCACCGTCATATTTCATCAGGAACCATTCAGTCTTTTTCATATAAGAGATACCTTCCCAGGTATATGTATGATATGTCGGTGTCAGTGGTTTTATGATTGAATGTCTTGTTATTCCTGCTTCTTCGCTTACTTCACGAAGTGCACAGGCTTCTGCTTCCTCTCCCGGTTCAAGATGTCCCTTGGGAAGATCAAGTTTACCTTTCTTTACTATGAAAAGATACCTTCCGCTGGTATGTCTTACCAGTCCGCCTGCGGCACCGACCTCTGTAAAATACATCCTGAAGATTTTCCAGATATGATTTATGCTGGGACCATAAATATTTATTGAAGGGATACTTGTATTAGTCTGAAAATCAGAAATAATTCTATAAAGTTCATTCGTTTCGCCGAATTTAACGAATAAGCCGTATTTTTGTAACCTGTCAGGTTCGGAACTAATCAGAATGAACCTGTTTTCAAAATGAACTTTATACATTATAACATGAATACTATAGCAAACCGGATCGCGGAATATCTTTTACAAATTAAAGCAATAAAATTGCAACCATCAAATCCTTTTACATGGGTTTCAGGCTGGAAATCGCCGATTTATTGTGATAACAGGAAAACCCTGTCTTTCCCGGAAGTAAGAAAATATATCAGAGATGCTTTTGTTACAAAAATTAATGAATTATATCCTGATACAGAACTGATCGCTGGTGTTGCAACAGGTGCTATTTCTCATGGTGCTCTTGTAGCCGACAGGCTTGAGCTGCCTTTTATTTATGTAAGATCCGGAGCCAAAGATCATGGGCTCGGCAATCAGATTGAAGGGTTCTACCAACCTGGTCAGAAAGTTGTTGTGATAGAGGATCTTATTTCAACAGGTAGCAGCAGCCTGAATGCCCTCAGAGCTCTCAGGGCAGCCGGTTGCCAGGTACTTGGTATGGTTGCTATATTTACATATGAATTTAAAAAAGCAGAAGATGCATTTATCGCTGAAAACTGTAAGCTTGATACTTTATGTAATTATTCTGTCCTTGTTGAAACAGCTTTAAAAACCGGATATATCTCAGAATCTGATGTGGAAACGATCAAAAAATGGAGACTAAATCCTGAAAACTGGGGTAAAAATTAATAATGCCATGTGTAATATGACACGTTTTGACAGCCGTAAGGCAATAGTTAATTATTCTCCGGAAGTAGTTTACAGATTTGTCTCAGATATGAGGAATTTTCGGCGTTTTATTCCTTTAGATACTTTCAGCGACATTGACTTCAGGGAAAATTCATGCAGTTTCAAAGTGAATCCTGTGGGACCGGTCTCTATCAGGTTAAAGGAAAAAAATATGTTTAACAGAATTGTTTTTTCAGGAAATGCAATAATGCAGAACGATTTTGATATGATTCTTTCTCTTCAGGAGTCACCTGGGAATAATTCTGAAATCAAACTGTCTTTTGAAGCGGAAATGAATCCTTTACTCCAGATGGCTGCATCGGAGCCCCTGAATAAATTCCTCGATACTCTTGTTAATGAAATGGAGAAATTCCGGGGATGGAATGATATTAATGAAGATACTCAACCGCTTTAAAAGAAAATTCACGTGATTTCTTGCCCACTTGCTCTATGATAAGTAATCCGGATTCGGATATTCCGCTAATCCTGCCTTTGAATATTTTCCCTTCTGATTTATAATTATGCCACTTTCCTGCTTTGTAAAGATTCGATATATATTCATTCCTTATCGCCGACTTGTCTCCGTTAAGCAACTGTTTGTACCTTTTATCGAGATTATTAAGAACTTGCCGGAGACACTTGCCTGTGTCGAAATCTTTTCCTGTAATAATCTTTAGTGAGGCCGGATCAGGGATACCCTGATTGAATATTTCCTGGTTTATATTTATTCCTATTCCTGCAACAGTATACTCAATTATCTGCCCGATTATTGAATTCTCTATCAGAATACCTGCAATTTTCCCTCCGTTAACATATATGTCGTTGGGCCATTTAATCTTTATGTTTGACAGATAATGCTTCAGAAAATCGCAAATGCCCAGAGAAATTGCCATGGATATAAGGAATTGTTCATCCGGACTTACAGATGAAGGGTAGAGGATAATACTGAACAAAAGGTTTTTTCCTCTTTCGCTTTCCCATATGTTGCCATACTGCCCTTTTCCCGCCATCTGGAAACTTGCACATATTACTGTTCCTTCAGATAGTTTCTTCTCCCTGATCATAAGAGATGCTGTCGTATTTGTCGAGTCAAGGGAATCAAAATGAATTATATCGGAACCGATGATCATGTATTTCAGATTAAAGTATTGTTTACTGTTAAAAATCTCTTTCCGGCATACTTTTTCACAAATAGTATTGTTATTGGTAAAATTGGCCTCTTGTAACAAAAATACAGATAAAAGTTTGTACTTTTGCAACTTGAAATTTATGTAATTGGGAATATTAAATTACAGATTTAATATTTATTATCAGATTGTTCATAATTATTAATAATTGATGAAGAAGGAGCCCGATGAGACCGATGTTTTTTTAAACAGTGTTATAAAGGGTATAAATAATAAACAGGGAAAAGATGTTCTCAGGATTGATATGAGGAAGCTTGAGAACAGAATAGCTGATTTTTTTGTTATATGTCACGGATCTTCTGTTACCCAGGTAAACTCAATTTGCGATTCTGTAGAAGATGTTGTAATGGAAGAAACGGGAGAAAAGCCTTTGCATGTTGAGGGACTTGAGAATAGCTTTTGGGTTCTGCTTGATTACGGAAATTTAATAGTGCATATTTTTCTGGAAAAGTACAGGAATTTTTATAGTCTTGAATCACTTTGGGCTGATGCACTGATTGATGTTATGGAAAAAAAGGTAAGTAAGTAATTAATCTATGACACAAAATACAAATAAACCATCCCCTGAAAAGAAAGGGCATAAGAATGGCAAACCAAGATTTAACAGCAATTGGATTTTTGCGATCATTGCTCTCTCCTTCATTCTTTTTGAGATCTTATTCAATCGTAATGTAACTGAGAAGGCAACAACAAGCATGCTAAAGGATATGATTGCCAGGCATGATATTGAGAAGCTGATTGTTGTCAACAAGGATCAGGCAGAGATTTATCTTACAAGTGAAGCGGTCAGTTCGGGAAGATATGAGAATCTTCCCAAGTCTGGAAGCGGTATGGGACTGCAGGTACCTAAACCCCATTATACTTATAACATAGGTGATATAAGTTTGTTTGAGTCGTTTATTAGGGAAACACAGGAGAACGCAGGATATCAGGAAGATGATCTCATATATCCTGAATATATTACGAGGAAGAATTATTTTGCAGATATGCTGGGATGGCTGATCCTGCCCGCATTGCTTATTGTAGTATGGCTTTTCATGATGCGCAGGATGACGGGTGCCGGATCAGGTGGTGCGGGAGGGATTTTCAGTGTTGGCAAATCGAAAGCCCAGATTTTTGACAAGGACACTAATGTCAAGATAAATTTCAATGATGTTGCCGGGCTGGAGGAAGCCAAGACAGAGGTTATGGAGATAGTTGATTTCCTTAAGAATCCTAAAAAATATACTCAGCTGGGAGGTAAAATACCAAAAGGGGCTCTTTTGATTGGTCCTCCCGGAACGGGTAAAACACTTCTGACAAAAGCAGTTGCAGGAGAGGCAAATGTTCCTTTCTTTTCGATATCCGGATCTGATTTCGTTGAAATGTTCGTTGGTGTGGGTGCATCGAGAGTAAGAGATCTTTTTAAACAGGCTAAGGAAAAAGCCCCATGTATAGTGTTTATCGACGAGATAGATGCAGTTGGAAGGGCAAGGGGTAAAAATGTGAATTTTGGCTCTAATGATGAAAGGGAGAACACCCTTAACCAGCTTCTTACTGAGATGGATGGCTTTGGAACCAACATGGGAGTAATTATTCTTGCAGCCACTAACAGGGCTGATATACTTGACAGAGCATTGTTGAGGGCAGGTCGTTTTGATCGTCAAATACATGTCGAACTGCCCGATCTGAATGAAAGAGAAGCAATTTTCAAAGTTCATCTCAGACCAATTAAACTGGTGCAGGATTTCGATTCTTCTTTTCTGGCAAAACAGACACCTGGCTTTTCAGGTGCTGATATTGCAAATGTCTGTAACGAAGCAGCGCTTATTGCTGCAAGAAAGAATAAAACTGTTGTTGAAAGGCAGGATTTCCTTGATGCTATTGACAGAATCGTTGGTGGACTGGAAAGAAAGACTAAGATAATTAGTTCACAGGAGAAAAAAACAATAGCTTATCACGAAGCAGGTCATGCGACCGTTAGCTGGCTGCTTGAACATGCCAGTCCTCTTCTTAAAGTGACAATCATACCACGTGGCAGAGCTCTCGGAGCAGCATGGTACCTGCCTGAAGAAAGACAGATCACTACACGTGAACAACTTCTCGATGAAATGGCATACGCTCTTGGTGGAAGAGCATCCGAAGAGCTGGTCTTTGGAAAAGTTTCAACCGGCGCCCTTAGCGATCTTGAAAAGGTTACGAAACAGGCATATGCTATGGTCTCATTCTTTGGAATGAGTGAAAAAATAGGCAATATAAGCTTTTATGACTCCTCCGGACAGTCCGATTTCGGATTTACAAAACCTTATAGTGAAAAAACAGCTGAAATCATTGACCGTGAGGTAAAAGAAATAATTGAAGAATCTTATAACAGGTCAAAGGATATTCTCCGGGAAAATATTAAAGGTCTCGAGGAACTTGCCGAGTTGCTTCTTGAAAAAGAGGTTATTTTCAGTGAAGATCTTGAAAAGATATTCGGAAAGAAAAAGGGTTACAGAATCAGGGAAGAAGAGGGCCTGAAAAACAATACAAAATCTGAAGATAAACCTGATATTCAGACAACTGAAAATACTATAGCCGAAGCTGATGATAATGATCAGACTGTCAGGCAGGATGATTTGAAGATCAGTAATAAGCCTGATGAATCTTCGGATATTTCAGAAAAGAAATTATAAAGCTGATTAGGGTGAAAGATATTTACAGACGTACCCTGACCGGAGGCTGGATTGTAATCTTTATACTGGGTGGCTTCTGGCTTCATCCTGTCTCATTTTTTATTACAGGTCTGGCAATAATGTCTGGAGTCCTGTGTGAATATTATAAGATAATAAGAAGTAGCGGGATAAATGTACAAATGATTGCAGGTATGATTACAGCTGCGGCCGCATACATACTGGCTACTCTTGTTGCCTGGGGAAAGCTTGAAGAAAGATACTTACTGCTTCTTATCCCCTTCATTGCAGTTATAATGATATTGGAATTATACCGGAAACAGGAAAAGCCGTTCGATTCACTTGCACATACATTGTCGGGACTTATTTATGCAGCTGCTCCCTTTCTGTTGTTTCCGTTCTCAGCTTTTTCCCGGAATGGTATGAGAACGCTTATACCTCATGAAGGAATTGTTTTTTCTCCCGGTATTGTTATAGGTTTTTTTATCCTTTTATGGGTCAATGATACAGGTGCATATCTTACCGGCATAAGTGCCGGCAGGCACAGGCTGATGGAAAGAATCTCACCAAAGAAATCGTGGGAAGGCTTTATAGGTGGTATAATACTGACCGTATTGACGGCATGGCTTTTGTCAGGATGGCTAGGGATCATTTGTCCCTTTAAATGGATCATCGTTGCTTTGATAGTGGCAGTCATCGGTACTTTTGGTGATCTGCTTGAATCAATGCTTAAGAGAAGTACAGGTATTAAAGATTCTGGTACCATTATGCCCGGTCACGGAGGTTTTCTGGACCGTTTTGACAGTACGCTGCTGGCTTTCCCGCTGGTGTTTCTTTTTATTTCATTGTTTGGATGATTG